>NZ_JBVVPR010000010.1:0-3094 GCF_055811835.1 Bradyrhizobium sp. WSM4874 | reverse complement strand
TTTTTTTTGGGCTGGGGGGGGTTTAAGAAAAACCTCTGGGGCCCCGCCGGGGCTCATACCTCGGCCCCCCTGGGGGGTGTGGGTGGCTTGCCGCGTAGCGGCGAGACGGGTGAGGAGCTTCTCTCCGCGAGTAGGTCTCTCGCATTGAAGCGAGCCGGTAGAACCCCTCATCCGGCGCTTCGCGCCACCTTCTCCCGCAAGGGGAGAAGGAGAGTAGCGTACGCGGGGCGATCTCCGAACCATTCCTTCTTCGTTTCTCGATGGCGACAAAATCCCATTGCTATTTGCACCACCTCCCTTGCGTCACGCTCAGTCCCCTCAAAAGTCATACAGACGACCACATCGGGAGACCGGCCATGGGCCTGCAAGAAACAAAAATCGAATCGCTTCCCTTCGTCACCGCCGAACTCAACTATCTCGCGCCGGTTTCCGGCAAGCCGCGCACCTATGCCTTCGATCCGCCGCCGGGTGAGCCCAAGAGCACGTCGTTGCCGGAGCCGCATCAGGTTCCGATCTTCGATGCGCGACTGATCGCCCATAATTTCTCGCTCGACCGCGAAGGCTTTGCGCTGGTGCGGCATCCGAACCAGGTGAAGGACTTCTCCAACGAGGAGGAAATCAAGGCCGTCTACTATCCCGCCGTCGAGGCTTTCCTGCGCGCAACGCTGAAAGCTGACCGCGTCGTTATCTTCGACCATACCGTACGCAGGCGGGTCGAGGGTGCCGCGGACATCCGCGATGGTGGCCCGCGTCAGCCGGCAACGCGTGTCCACGTCGATCAGACCGCCGTCTCCGGCGCCAACCGCGTGCGCGAACATCTGCCCGATGAGGCCGAGGAACTGCTCAAGGGCCGCGTCCAGGTGATCAATCTATGGCGGCCGATCCGTGGCCCGTTGCGAGATTCGCCGCTGGCGATGGCCGACGGTACGACGGTTGCGCCCGACGATCTCGTCGCCTCCGATCTGATCTATCCTAACCGTCGCGGCGAGACTTATTCGGTGAAATACAATCCGAACCATCGCTGGTTCTATTTTCCCGAGATGACGACGGACGAAGCGCTGCTGCTCAAATGCTACGATTCCGCAACAGATGGCCGCACCCGCTTTGGGCCGCACACCGCGTTCGTCGATCCGACCACGCCAGCGGATGCGGCGCCGCGCGAAAGCATTGAGGTTCGGACGCTCGTGTTCCACAAATAGTAACAATGTGTGATGGCACTGCCGGGCGCGGCCCGGCAGTTGCTCAGGAACCTACGGGAACCAACAAACGTTTCTGCGCGGGGCAGGGCCAACCGGGAGCGGTGCCGTGCGAGCGCAGACGACGCTATTTTCTTGCCTTGCCACTTTTTCGCTTTCTGCAGTTTCCTTTGCCCAGGCCGAAAGCGGGCTTGCCTCCTATTACGGGTATGGAAAAGCCGGAAAAGGCGAGCTGACCTGCGCGCACCGGACGCGCCCCTTCGGAAGCGTGCTGAGGGTGTCCTACGGCAGCCGCTCGATTCAATGCCGCGTCAATGATCGCGGCCCCTTCATTCGCGGCCGGATCGTCGATCTCTCTGTGCCCGCCGCCAAAGCGCTGGGCATGATGAGCGCCGGAGTGGTGCGGGTCTCGGTGGAATAGACCTGCCGGCGCGCTATAGTGCTGCCCAAAGTATGGGTCAGGGGGCGCTATGGCCAAGATCAAAGTGGGACTCGTCGGCTGCGGCTTCGTGTCGGAGCTGCATATGTATGCGTTCCGGCGCGTCTATGGCGTGGATGTCGAGGTCGCGGCGGTCGCTGCGCGCGGCGACCATGTCGTCGAATTTGCGCAGCGCCACCAGGTCCCACGGGTCCATCGCAGCTTCGCCGAGCTGATCGGAGACCGCGAGCTCGACGTCATCGACATTTGCACGCCGCCAAATCTCCATGCGGGGATGATCGTCGCCGCCATGCAGGCCGGCAAGCACGTGATCTGCGAAAAGCCGTTCGCCGGCTATTTCGGCCGCGACGGCGACCGGCAGCCGATCGGCAAGCATGTGCCGAAGGCGCTGATGTATGAGCGCGTGCTGGAAGAGATGGACGCCACGCGCGCCGCGATCGAGCGCACCGGAAAACTCTTCATGTATGCCGAGGACTGGATCTACGCGCCGGCCGTGACCAAGACCGCCGAGATTCTAAGAGCGACCAAGGACAAGATCCTGTTCATGAAGGGCGAGGAGAGTCATTCCGGCTCGCATGCGGCCCATGCCGCGCAATGGGCGATGACCGGCGGCGGCTCGCTGATCCGGATGGGCTGCCATCCGCTCTCGGCCGTGCTGTATCTCAAGCAGGTCGAGGCCAAGGCGCGCGGTGAAACCATCCGCGTCGCCAGCGTCAGCGGTGATGTCGGCAACGTCACGGCCGTCCTCAAGCCGGAGGAGCGCACCTACATCAAGGCCAATCCTGTTGACGTCGAGGACTGGGGCACCCTGACTGCCACCTTCTCGGACGGCACCAAGGCCACCGTGTTCTCCGGCGACATGATCATGGGCGGCGTGCGCAATCTGATCGAGACCTATACGTCAGGCGGCTCGCTGTTCGCCAACATCACGCCGAACAATCATCTGATGAGCTACCAGACCTCCGAGGAGAAGCTCGCCTCCGTCTACATCACCGAGAAGGTCGACCGCAAAACCGGCTGGCAATATGTCTGTCTCGAAGAGGAGTGGACGCGCGGCTATCTCCAGGAGATCCAGGACTTCATGGAATGCGCCGCGAGGGGGCGGGAGCCGCGGTCGGATTTGGCGCTGGCGTACGAGACGATCAAGGTGAACTACGCAGGCTATTGGGCGGCGGAGGAGGGACGACGGGTGGTGTTATAGGGGCGTGATGAACTCACTGAGCTAACCGCAGGCACGCTGCCAATCCTTCTCCCCCTTGTGGGAGAAGGTGGCGCGAAGCGCCGGATGAGGGGTTGTCTCCGCGGATTCAAATGAGAGATGGATTCGCGGAGACAACCCCGCACCCCGCGGGCCCCCGGGGGGGGGGGCCCCCCCACCCCCCAAGGGGGGGGGGGGGGGGGGCCACCGGGGGGGGGAGGTGTTAAAACATGGGCCCCCCGCGCCCCAACGGGTTGGGGG
>NZ_JBVVPR010000009.1:167235-232926 GCF_055811835.1 Bradyrhizobium sp. WSM4874 | reverse complement strand
CCGACACCGTCGCCCGCATCCAGCACATGGTAAGATCTAAATCCCTGCGATTGCCTCAGGATCTCACCGACGCCGCTCTTGGCGCGACGAGCGGCGTCCGCCACCGAACGAACCTTCGTGTATTTGCGAATGACCATGTACATGGGTCCACCACGCGCCATACGCTCCCCGCATCAGAGCATATCGGTCCCAGTCGGACCAGTGCCAACTTCCGCGATAGACCACAGCGCCCGGTTGGGCGGACCGCGCAACGCGCCTTTTCCCATGAGGCATCCTCGCCCGCAAGGGCGAGGTGCTTGAGGCTCAGGTGCCTTCGAACTTGAACGAGACGTTGAGCTTGGTGCGATAGGCCTCGACTTTTCCCTTGTCGTCCAGTTGCATATCGAGCTTGACCACCTCTGCAATGCGAAGATCCCGGAGGGATTTAGCGGCTTGCTCGACCGCATTGGCAGCCGCCTTCTCCCACGAGTCGGTGCTGGTGCCGACCAGCTCAATGACCTTGTAGACGCTATCGGGCATGTCGTCCTCCTATTCGGGGTAGGGTCCGAAATCTAGCATCTGGATCGCGACGCTGAAACGTGTCGGCGATGTCGCGGAAAAGGGTCCGATTGGCTGTCGCTTTTCCTGAAGGCTTGGTCGCCCCGTCGAGATGCGGTCGCATTTTCAGCCCGAACGGACGCGCACATGAAATTTCTTCCTGCCGGTAGGCTACTGAATATCATTTTGCCGGCCGATGTCGTCGTTGCCGCAGGTTCTGACCGATGAAGCGATGGCACCGCGTCAGCATCAGCAGCATGGTTCTCGCCGTGGGTCTGGTGTGGGCCGGGGCCCTGGTGGTCAGCCGATCGCACGTTCCATCAGAAGCCATAGCTTCATCGGTAACACGTACGCCTGAACTCATAGAGCGTGCGTGGCACCTGCCCGTGGCAGCCACATTCCAAAGACATGTTGATTGGCAATCAAATGGCTCTCGCTGCGGACCTGCCGCTGTTGCGAATACGTACCGGTCTCTTGGCGAGGCGGCGAGGACGGAGGGCAAGGTATTGGCCCGCACGTGGAGCTGCTGGACAGGCGTATGCATCATGGGTCTCACGCTCGACGAGCTGGCCAAAGTCGCCCAGTCCCACACCAGCCGGAAAGTTACAGTCTTGCGTGAACTCAGTGAGACCCTGTTTCTGGAGCATCTCCGTCGCTCCAACGATCCGGGGCGACGCTACATCGTGAATTTCGATCGCGCTCAAATTTTCGGTGCTGGGAGTGGCCACCATTCGCCAATCGGGGGCTATTTGGAAGCCGAGGACCTCGTTTTCGTTCTCGATGTCAATCTCGATTTCCAGCCCTGGCTCGTCGAGCGGAAGCGGCTGTTCGACGCTGTTAATACCTTCGACGGCGACGAGAAGCGGGGGCTGCTCTTGATAGAGTAATATCCCGCATGATCGCCTTTTGGCCCTCAGCCGACCCGCCGTGTGCATGCGGCTGAGGACCGCTTGTGACTCACTGCAGACGTTAGCGCGCGCTGCGATGGGCGGCCGCGTAGCGTTACCAAGGATTAATTTCTTCGACAGGAGACGGAAAGAATCGATCTTCTAAGATGGGCTTAGCCGAGGAGATCGAGTCATCACGATGCGCCACAGCTCAATCCTGCACGCTGTTACCACAGCCGGTCTGCTCCTGGGAACCAGCCTCATCGCAGATGCATCCGCCGAGACCGCCAGCCACGCTTTGGCTGTCTCCGTCGACGATTTCAAGTATAGAGACACGTCGAACGAGCCCACCGATCAGACGGCCGTACATGAAAAGCGATTGCGGGCATTCATGACCGCGCTGCGGGACGATGTCACGGCGGACCACCGTTTTAAACTTGTGCCGTCCTCCTGCGCTTCAAATTGCCCGACCGATGGACCAATGTTGCGCGATCGGCTGCGCGCTGCGTCACAGGCCGGCGCGCAGATCCTGATCATCGGCGGCTTCCATAAGATGAGCACGCTGGTGCAGTTTGCGCAGACTGTTGCTATCGATGCAAAATCTCAGCGCATCGTGTTTAGGAAATACTTCCAGTTCCGCGGCGACAACGACGAGGCATGGCAGCGGGCGGAGCGTTTTGTATCGGAGGACGTCCGCGACCGGCTGCTTGAAAGCAGATCGCAGCAATAGACTACGCGCGATACATGTGTCTGACACCGTGAGTCCGGTTTTGGCCCTTTGCAGACCTGCCGACGACCTTTGAGAATGTCTGCTGTCAGAGGGTGCGCCGAACTAGGGGGCAAGTGACCCGATCTTCGGACCAATCAATGATTTCGATCAACATACCTCGTGCTCACCCGCTATTCCTGCAAGCAGGCACTCGCCGCGAGAACCCCAGGCGGTGAAGCATTGCACAAGGTACACTGGTCAAATCCTGAGTTTCTGCTTGTCAGGGGCGCGCCCTCCCGATCTTTCCAGCCGCCAAGCTTTCAGAATTGGCGAGAACGTCCAGGGCCCGGCGCGGCACTCAGCTTCGTCGGGGCCACGACGCGGACGATGGTGCCGTTGGCCAACAGCCTCGCTTCAGGGTTTCGCGAGACGTCAGATGGGTAGGAGCACGCCCCCAATCTTGGGACCGCATCCAAGGGCCGAAAATCAGCTTCACATCTAATCTTACCGCAAGCCGCTCCGTGGGGAGCGGAAGTTTCAGGCTAACCTCATCATAATTTCAGGACAGCGATCCCTGGCCATGGTTTAGTGGGAGCGGCCTAGTTCCGAACGCGGTGCCATCCATATGGTGGCAACATGGCCTTTCAAGACACTTTTCGAAATTCTCCTTCACGGCTCGGTCAGGAGAAGCCAATGGGGTTGCGAAACCTTCGAAACGTCGTCGGCCTCACGATGCTTCTTGCCGGAGCCACCTCGGCGACTGTGTCCACCTGTCGTGGAGACGACGCCTGGCCAGTGCGCACTGTGAAAATCATTGTACCGTTTGCCGCAGGCTCCGCGAACGATGTAAGCGCGCGTTTCTATGCCGACGGATTGACCAGGCGCTGGGGCAAGCCCGTCGTGGTCGAGAACCGGCCCGGCGCCGATGCCGTCGTCGGTGGCGGCGCGTTTGCAAACGCCAGGGACGATCACACTCTTCTCTATGGGACCGCCTCGATGGTCACCGTGAGCCCGCTATTGCAGGACTCGCTTCCCTACGATCCGTCCCTTGACATGCTACCGATCGCCTCGACGGCTAGTTCCATCCTGGTCATCGCGGTTCACGACCGCCTTGCGGTGCGCTCGCTGCAGGAGCTGGCAGAACTGGCCCGAGCGAAGCCGGGTGAATTGTCGTGGAGTTCGGGCCCGAGCCTGCCACACTTCGTTTTCGCGGCAATGCTGGCGAGGCACGGGCTCAAGCAGGTCTACATCCCTTATCGGGATGCCTCGGCCCAGCAGGCGGATTTTGGCGAGGGACGGGTCCAAATTCTTTCCCACGCCCTGCTGTCGGTGAGAGCTCCTGTCCTTGCCGGCAACGCGCGGATACTGGCCGTCACCAGTCCTGAACGCCAACCAAGCTTGCCCGACGTGCCGACCGTCGCTGAATCCGGCTTTGCTGAAATGGAAATCGAGGGTCTTGCAGGTCTGTTCGGCTGGCGTGACATGCCGCCGGCCTTGCGCGACAGGATTTCTGCGGACGTGCAGGCGGTGGCCGCCGATCCCTTGGTCCGCTCTCGAATCGAAGCAAGTGGCGCGCAAGTGCTCGGCGGCACGTCTCATGAGTTTTCCGCGGCCATCGAACGGCAGCGAGAGCGCATCGAGCAGATCAGCCGCATCGTCGATTTGAAAAATGTCGCAAGGTAGTGCGGCCTCGGGAACGCGGAGGTTCAAATGAAGGTTCGGGCCGCCATCGTCGGTGGAGGAATAGGCGGTCTTTCCGCGGCATGCGCCCTGCGTCGAAGGGGCATCGACGTCATGGTTTTCGAGCAATCCGATGCGCTGGGCGAGATCGGTGCCGGCCTGTCGATCTTTCCGAACGCGCTGCGGCAACTCGAGCGAATGGGGCTGGGACCGGCTCTGGCAAAGGTCGGCGCCAAGATCGGCGATGCATCACAATACTGCCGCTCCGACGGTACCAAGGTCGGCTCTGTCGTCACGACCGACTCCAGCGGCTGGAATGGCATGTACGGCATGCACAGAGCCGATCTGCTGAATGTGCTCGCGGCAAGCATTCCGGCAGAAGCCGTCCGCACCGGCTATCGCTGCATCGGCTTCGAGCAGAGCGCGGCCGCAGCGCGATTGAAATTCGCAAATGGGGAAACCGTCGAAGCCGACGTCGTGATCGCTGCAGACGGCATACATTCTGCCTTACAGAAGTATGTGGTCGAGCCGACACTACCGGAATATTCCGGCGTCCGCTCCTATCGCGGTTTGATTGCCAGCGACAAACTTCCGGGATGGCGGGAGGCGGCCCATCAGGTTTGGATGGGGGACGGAAAGCACTTCATTGTATTTCCAGTGCGCGCTGGCCGGCTGCTGAACTATGTCGGGTTCGTCCCCACCTCCGACCCCAAGGCCGAATCCTGGTCCGCCATCGGAGACCGCGACGAGCTTGCGTCGTCCTTCATCGGATGGGATGCACCTGTCGTGAGACTGCTGGAAGCGGTGGAGAGCTGCTTTTGGTGGGGTTTGTATGACCGCAAGCCACTGCAATCGTGGACCAATGGGCGGCTCGCGCTATTGGGTGACGCTGCCCACGCCATGCTTCCGCATCTAGGGCAGGGCGGCAATCAGGCGATTGAAGACGGCATCGCTCTGGCTGTCCTTCTTGAGGGACGAGATCCGGTCGAGGTGCCGGCCATCTTGCCGCAGTACGAAAAAATGCGCCGTGTCCGGACTGACGTCATTCAGGCGGAGGCACGAAAAAACGGACTGCGTTTCGATTCTAAATATGAAGACCTCGAACAACGCGATCGCGAAGTTGCAAACTCCGCCGCATTCCGCAGATGGCTGTTCGATTATGATGTCGAGAACGTCGCCATTGGCCAGCGCGCATAGTCAAGATTTGCCGGCTCGTCGCTGATGGCTGCGATGCCGAGCGTCGCTGTCAGCTTCTCTGAGAACGCGGCTTATGGCCCATAGCTGACCTGCCCGCGCAGCCGATCCATGACCGCTTGTGACCCTGGCTGGTGAAAACACCGCGCCTGGGATACGCCAGTGGCCATCTCATGACAGTGTCTCATCCGTCGTCGCGCTGTTTGCATGCATTCCGCCGCGCCACGAGGACAACCATTAGGCGAAGCGCTCTTTTGGGTCACTTAAACGCTTGCTTCAAATCGTGCTGAATATCGGCTTTGCAGGGTTAGATCAGAAGTTTGCATCCGCGCCAAACCGGTGCTTTTGGCCCGTTGCAGACCTCCACCATTGCATCAGAGCCAAGCTTCAGTCTCCTTCGATCCAAATTCCTGTCGGGCGAACTGGCGCAGCCAGCTCAGATCGGCTCAGGAACGCTCGTTGCCGACTTTTGCGCCGGTCTTGGCGTTACCGTGCGTTATCTTGCCTATAAGTACGGAGCCAATGTCACTGGTATCGAATTCACGCCTGCGCGCGTCGCAGGCGCGCAGGATCTGACCAGGCGCGTCGGCCTTCAGGACGTGGCGCGAATCATCGGGCAACGTGATGAACGTTCCACTGGTGACGCGAGCGTCGACGCCGTCGTCAGCCAAGAATCATTCTGTCACGTCCCTGATGTGAAAAGGACCGTGATGGAAGCCAGCCGTATTCTCAAGGCGTCGGTCGATTGGCCTTTACCGATTGGGTCGCCAACCAACCGCTTTCAGCCGCAGATGCGCAACTGATGTGGGACGCGATGGCAATTCAGCCGCTCCGCTCGATTCCTGACTATTGTCGCCTGGTCGAGGGCACTGGCCTCAAGGTGCTTTCGGTCACAGACTTGACCGACGAATGGGGCCCAATCCTCAAGGATCACCTCGCGATGTATCAACGCTTGCACGAAGAAGCGCGACAGGCCGGAACACCGCTTGAACACGACACATTTCATGAATCGTACATTAGATTTGTCGAACTCGTTCAACAGCGCAAACTAGGCGGCATAAGAATCGTTGCGACGAAGTAGGTCCTAAGCTTCTCAATGTAGATGTGATTTGTTGCGCTGCATATGTCGCTTCCTGGCCCATCGGGTGGTCGCGCTAATTGATGACCATCAGAATCTCTTCCGCACGAGCAATAATTGATATAGGCTAAACATCCAGCCGCCAGCGGGTGGTGCCGAACGCCTGTCCATTCTGAGCGGTATTTGCCCACGGCAGGGTCTATGGTCTTTCGCTCAACGCGGCTTTAGCCGCCCGTTTTTGTTGAGCCCGAAGCAAACCCTTAATTTTCGAACATTCCTCGAGAGGAGGAAGTCATCATGCATTTTTGTATGACAGGGCAATACACACCAAAATCTCTCAACAGCATCATGGAAAATCCCAAGACCAATCGGTACGAAGCGGCCAAGAACCTCATCGAAGCCGCCGGCGGAAAATTGATATCAATGTATAGCACCGCTGCCGAAGGCCCGGGCGTCTTGGTAATCTTCGATGTGCCTGACCCCACTGCAGCACCGGCAATTTCTGGCACCGTCGTGGCATCCGGCGCCATTCATAACGTAAGCCTCATCAGGCTTTGGACACAGGACGAAATTGCCAAGGTCCGTCAAACTGCAAGCCAGCTCCGGGGGGAGTACTCCCCGCCGGGCAATTGAAGACAAACGGCCAATACCGCGGCCTGAAGTCGACCAGTTGAATTCAACGTCGGCGGCAGTTTGGCGGTCTGCCGCCAACTGATGCCCGCCAAAATATTTTTTGAGGCCATCATGCCTGAGACATTTGAGATCATCATGCCTGAGACATTGGAAATCCTGCTGTGGTTTGCCGCGCTCGCGACGTGGCTGATGCTTCTCTTCGTCATCCTCAGGACGGCGCTAGAACCGCTATTCAAGCGCATGCGCCGACTGCGCGATGAATCTTTCAAGGTGAAGGTGAAGTGATGTCGGGCCTACAGTTTCCGACAGAAACTAAACCGGCCTGCTCCGGTGACGAAGATTAGCATCGCGCCTCCCATGATGGAGATATTCTTCAAGAAATGATTGTACTGGCCAATTTGCTGCGCACCGGCCGGATACTCCCAGTAGCGGTGGGCAATAGCAGTTGCGACCAGCACGAAGACAAAGGTCAGCACCGCGCAGTAGCGCGTACCGACGCCCAATATCAAACCAATGGATATCAATGTTTCCAATGCGATATTCGTCAGAGTGAACAGCTCAGGTGCTGGAAGGTTCAGCGACTTAGAATAGCCGACAGAGCCACTGAAGTTGGTTATTGCTCCGTACGCGCTACCAACGAATACCCACGCAAGTAGAATGAGACCAACCAAGATCAGGGCATCAGCTCTCTTTTTGGCGAATTCATCAAGGGCCAGGGACAGAGAATTGAATTTCATCGGTAAAGCCTCCACCCTTGTTATCTAACGCGGCTGAAAAACTCTTGTTAGCAATCTATCAGGATTAGGGGGGCCGTATGAAGCGCTTCACCTTCGGCGCGCTGCAAACGATGCCTCCTTCATCGTCCGCCCTTTTCGGGAGTGGCTTTGGCCCAAATGCCTGCTCCTGGCCCGTAGCTGACCTGCCGCGCGCAGCCGGTGAAGGACCGCTTGTGACCCGAATACGACCTCAGCCTCTTCCACCAATCTGTCCATGCGAATAGAATGCGTGTCTGACCAGAGGGTCGGCAATGGGACGGCGCGAGTTCATCATCTTGGCCGGAGTGGCTGCTGCCACTTGGGTCCCACCAACAGCCCTGCATTCCGAAGAACGGGTAATCAAAATCGTCGTACTCGGCGATGTTCTGGCTTCCGGCTACTATCTGCCCGTTGGGCGCAGGTTCTCCGACAGACTTGAATTTGCATTGAAGGCCAAAGGTCAGTCGGTCACGGTTGTTGATGCAAGCAAGGGCAATGACACAGCAGCAAGGGGCCTTGCCAGATTGAGTCACGCGGTTCCCGAGGATGCCGATGCGGTGATCTTGGAACTCGGTGCGATTGATATGCTCTTTGCCGTCGAGCCAATCATCACGCGCAAGTCCCTGGCGGCAATCATTGAAAACCTAAAAGCGTGGCGGATCGCCGTGCTTCTTTGCGGAGCAGCGCCTCACACCGACCTGGATGACGAACACAAGAGTGCCTTTGCAACAATGTTCTCCGGCCTTGCCAGCGAGTACGATGTGCTATTCTACCCTGCATTTGATGACGCGTTTGTAAGCGATCCTTCGCTTAGAGAGATCGGCGACTTCAAGCCAAACGCGGCGGGGACCGAAGCCGTTGTTGCGCGCATATTGCCGAAGGCCGAGGCGCTGATCGATCAAGCACGTCACAGAGTCCATTGACCCATAAATACGGGCCGATAGCTCGCAACCATCATCGTCGTCGACGCGGTCATTGGCGTCGAGTCACTTCCGCCATTGGCCCGCAGCTGACCTGCCGCGCGCAGACGGAGGAGGACCGCTTGTGGCCCGTAGCTGACTCACAAAGCCGGACTGGCCATGTCCGGTTTCGCGGACAGAGCGGACACCGCCTGCCCCGCGATCGGGTTTACGACTACGCTCCCCAGCGCATCAGGGCGCGTACCGATGCCTGCTGTGTTGAATGGATTCAGTCGGGGACGGGTCGCTTCGAGCCTGCGCGCGGGACGCGGTGTGGAGCTCGAGGATATCGATCTCGAGGATATCGATACGGAGTAGCGGTTGGGGCTCGCCCTGTCACGCGTGCCGCGACAATGGCATCTTGCGCCTGTTTTGCCCGACGAGTCAATATTTCGTAAAAACCTAATTTCCGTTTTTCCGTTATCTCCCCCGGCAGATTCAACGGATTCGCAAAGCACCTAAGCCATTGATCCCGCTCATGCCGGCTACTGTGCATGGGGTTGTTTTCGAGGTTTTTTGTTTTGGGCAGCTCGAAAGCCGCAGGCTGAACCGGACCTGATCCGGGCTCGTCCGCTACCTCATCACCCGCAGGCCCTTGGTCGTGAACCGCTGCGTCTTGTCGCCGGGACGAACCGGTCGCCGCGTGCCGGCGGCCTTGCCGGTGCCGGGCGGCTGGTGCGCGGGGACCAACTGGTCGGGGCGCGGGCCGATCAGATCGGCGCGGCCCATCTCCTTCAGCGCTTCACGCAGCACCGGCCAATTGTCGGGGTCGTGGTAGCGCAGGAACGCCTTGTGCAGGCGGCGCTGGCGCAGGCCCTTGATCGCCTCGACCTTGTCGCTGCCGCCGCGCCGCACGCCGCGCAGCGGGTTGACGCCGGTGTGGTACATCGCCGTCGCGGTCGCCATCGGCGAGGGCAGGAAGGTCTGCACCTGATCCGCGCGATAGCGGTTCTTCTTCAGCCACAGCGCGAGGTTCATCATGTCCTCGTCGGTCGTGCCCGGATGTGCCGCGATGAAATACGGGATCAGGTAGTATTTCTTGCCGGCCTGTTCGGCCGCGGCATCGAACATCCGCTTGAACTGGTTGTAGGCGCCGATGCCGGGCTTCATCATCTTGTCGAGCGGCCCGCGCTCGGTATGTTCGGGCGCGATCTTCAGATAGCCGCCGACGTGATGGGTGACGAGCTCCTTGATGTATTCGGGGCTCTCGACCGCGAGGTCGTAGCGTACGCCGGAGGCCACCATCACCTTCTTGATGCCCTTGGTCTCGCGCACCTTGCGATAGAGCCGGATCAGATCGTCATGCGAGGTATTGAGGTTCGGGCAGATCTCGGGGAAAACGCAGGACGGTCGCCGGCACGCCGCCTCGACCTTCGGGTCCTTGCACGCCATCCGGTACATGTTGGCGGTGGGGCCGCCGATGTCGGAGATGACGCCGGTGAAGCCGGGCGTCTTGTCGCGGATCTTCTCGATCTCGCGCAGGATCGAGCCCTCGGAGCGGTTCTGGATGATGCGGCCCTCGTGCTCGGTGATCGAGCAGAAGGTGCAGCCGCCGAAACAGCCGCGCATGATCGTCACCGAGAATTTGATCATGTCCCACGCCGGGATCTTCGCGTCCCCGTAGGACGGATGCGGGGCGCGCGCGTAGGGAAGATCGTAGACCGCGTCCATCTCCTCGCTGGTCAGCGGGATCGGCGGCGGGTTGAGCCAGAGATCGCGATCGCCGTGGCGCTGCACCAGCGGCCGCGCATTGCCGGGATTGCTCTCACGATGCAGCACGCGTGACGCGCGCGCATAGGCTTCCTTGTCCTGCTCGACCTGCTCCAGCGCCGGCAGCCGGATCACGGTCAAGCCTTTCGTCCGCGAAGCGCCCTCGTCGGCGGAGTCGATATCGTCGGCGTGCAGCTCGACATAGTCCTCAGGCACGCGGCGGAACAGCGCGACGCCCCTGATGTCGTCGAGCTCGCGCGGTGCCTCGCCGGCGGCAAGACGGTTCGCCACTTCGACGACGGCGCGCTCGGCATTGCCGTAAAGCAAGAGGTCCGCCTTGGCGTCGGCCAGCACCGAGCGGCGCACCTTGTCCGACCAGTAATCGTAATGCGCGATCCGGCGCAGCGACGCCTCGATGCCGCCGAGCACGACCGGGACGCCCTTGAACGCCTCGCGGCAGCGCTGAGCGTAGACGACGGTGCAGCGGTCCGGCCGCTTGCCGCCTTCGCCGCCCGCGGTATAGGCATCGTCGCTGCGTATGCGGCGGTCCGCGGTGTAGCGGTTCACCATCGAGTCCATGTTGCCGCCGGTGACGCCGAAGAAGACCTTTGGCTTGCCCAGCGCCTTGAACGGCTCGGCCGAATGCCAGTCCGGCTGCGAGATGATGCCGACGCGAAAGCCCTGCGCCTCCAGCAGGCGGCCGATGATGGCCATGCCAAAGCTGGGATGGTCGACATAGGCATCGCCCGTCACCAGCACGATGTCGCAGGCGTCCCAGCCGAGCGCATCCATTTCGGCGCGGCTCATGGGGAGGAACGGCGCCGGCTTGCGCGGGCGCGCCTGCGCCATCAGGGGTTTTTCGGCGGCGATGATCTGGATGTCCATGGCGCATACGCATAGGACTCCGGGACGGCGAATACAACCGACGGGCACGTGAAAGATCCGGTTCCGTGGGCGGCAGCCCAGGCGTGCGACCGCGTTAACCGTTCGCGAGCGCCGCCATCAGCTGTGTGACGCCGTCCACATACCGCCCAGCCTGTCCCACGTCATGCTCTGCCTCGTTTCAAGGGAGAGATCGATGTTTGTGGTCGACATGCTGCTGATCCTGGCGATGATGTTTTTCCTGTTCCTGCCGATCACCGATCGCAGGACGGTGCGGATGAGGCTCTGCATGCTGTGCGCGCTGCTGGCGCTGTTCTCGGTCTCGGTCACCCGTACCCACGTCGCACCGGTGCAACTCGCGCGCGTAGGCTCGATCCATTAGGCGCGCCAGCTGATCCACGTTCTCGCGTCATACGCAGGAACCAACTGCCCTCGCGAACATTCTGATGCAGGGTTTGCGCCGGACCCGGCTGGCGCGCGCTCGCGTCCGGGGTCTAATATCGCCTCGATGTTCGCCTCTGGCGGATGGGGGAGCCGTGAGTACAGTCATAGAGAACTTGCTGCTCCGAAAGCAGAAGCTCGTCGAGCAGCTCGAGAAGGCGCCCACGGTCGAGGACCGCGACAGGATCGAGCACCAGCTCGAACAGATCAACACCGCCCTGGATTTTCTGGACAGGCCCGGCACGAAGGGCGCGCGGTAGCAGCGCTCAATCCACCTTCAGCGCTTTGGCGTAGACCACGCCAGAATTGGTGATGTGCGTGGTCATCAGCGTCGCGAAGCCGGCGAACTCGCCGAGTGCGAACAGATCGAGCAGCTTGCGATGCTCGTCGAAGGACGTGCGCGTGCGAACGTCGATCGGCGAAGTCAAATTGGTACGCAGTGCTGCGACGCGGCTGGATGCGAGCTGATAGGATTCCCCGAGATAGCGATTGCCGCAATGGGCGAACAGCGCCTCGTGGAAAGCGGCATCGGCGCGGCCATAGGCGATATTGTCCCTGGCTGCAATCGCCGGCTCCATCGCCGCGATTGCCTCGCTCATCGTCGCGGTCGCACCGGCGCGATCATGGTGGAAGGCGAGCTCGGCGGCCTTGGGCTCGAGCGCGATCCTGAACGTGCAGAGCGCGGTGATGTCTTCCGCGCTTGGCGTAAAGACAAAACTGCCGACCTGCGGCCGGATCACGACGAGGCCCTGCGCCTGCAGCTGGCCCATCGCCTCGCGCACCGGGGTGCGGCTGACGCCGAAGGAGTTTGCCACCATCTCCTCGGAGATGGCGGCGCCGAGCGCGAACTCGCCGTCGATGATGGCCTGGCGCAGCCGCTGCATCACCCGCTGCGACAGCGATTTCGGTGCATCGAGCTTCAGTGATCGCATCGGCTCTCTCAGATCACCTTGCCGGGGTTGAGCAGATGATCGGGATCGAGCGCGGCCTTCAGCGTTCGCATCAGCGCGATCTCGGCCTCGCTGCGGGCATGACCTAGCCACTTCTTCTTCAGCGTGCCGATGCCGTGCTCGGCGGAGACGCTGCCGCCCATCTCGCGCACGAGGCCGTAGATGATCGCATCCATCTCTTCCTTCGGCTGCAGCTCGACGGCAAGGCCGGTCACCCAGGAGACGAGATGCAGATTGCCGTCGCCGATATGGCCGTAATAGACGCTCTCGCAGCCCTCGATGCCATCAGCCAGCGCGGACTTGCAGTGCGTGACGAACTCGTCCATCCGCGCCACGGCCAAGCCGATGTCGTAGGAGATGTGCGGCCCCAGCACCTGGCCGAACTCGGCGCAGATGTCGCGCACGCGCCAGAACGCCTGCGTCTGCGCCAGCGATTGCGCCACGGCGGCGTCGGCGAGCAGCCCGCGCTCCATCAGCTCTTCGAGCCAGCTTTGGAAGCGCGGCGCGTCGAGGCTCTCGTCGGTGCCTTGCGCTTCCACCAGCACGTAGAGGCCGTGGCCTGCGGCGACCGGCGGCTTGACGTCGGCGCGTTTCGTGATCACGTCCCAGTAATCCGGCCACATCACCTCAAATGCCGACAGCAGCGGGCCGAGTCCGCTTCGCGCGGCGCCGAGCAGCGCGATCACCGCGGCATAGTCCTCGAGCGCGCAGAGCGCGGCCATGGTCGAGCGCGGTTTTGGAAACAGCCGCAGCACCACGCGGGTGATGATGCCGAGGGTGCCCTCCGAGCCGATGAACAGATGCTTCAGATCATAGCCGGCATTGTTCTTCATGAGCTTGTTGAGGCCGGTGATGATGGTGCCGTCGGGCAGCACCACTTCGAGCCCGAGCACCAGCTCGCGCGTCATGCCGTAGCGGATCACGCGGTTGCCGCCGGCATTGGTCGAGAGGTTGCCGCCGATGGCGCAGGAGCCGCGCGAGCCGAGATCGAGCGGAAAGAAGAAGCCGGCTTCGTCGGCCGCCATCTGGATCGTCTGAAGCGGCGTGCCCGCTTTCACCGTCATCGTCATCGAGGCATGATCGATCTC
Organism: Bradyrhizobium sp. WSM4874; assembly: GCF_055811835.1. Classification (NCBI taxonomy): domain Bacteria; kingdom Pseudomonadati; phylum Pseudomonadota; class Alphaproteobacteria; order Hyphomicrobiales; family Nitrobacteraceae; genus Bradyrhizobium; species Bradyrhizobium sp. WSM4874. The sequence continues at coordinate 219,423 of NZ_JBVVPR010000009.1, read as the reverse complement.
CTCGATGCCGCTCATGCGCTCCAGCGAGATCGCGACCCAGCCCGCTTCGGGCGATGCGCCGCGGCACAGCCCGGTCAATCCGCCCTGCGGCACGAACGGCAGCTGCGCCTGCCGGCAGGTCGCTATCGCATCGGCAACGCCTTGCGCGTCGACCGGGCGGATCACCGCGAGCGGCGTTTGCGGCAGGCTCGCGCTCCAGTCGTTGCAATTGCGTGCGGGCACGTCGGTGCCGACAAGCACGGCAGCCGCGCCGATCCTGTCGCGCAAGGCGCCAAGCAACTGGGTCGGCCGTTCAATGGGGGTCACCATGTTCATGCGAGACCTCCTCAGAATCTGGCTGCGTGTCATGCGCGCCATGACGACGGAAAGGATTGCGCCTTTGTTGTATGTAAGGTACAAGGACGAAAGTAAAGCAAAAACAACGCTCGGGAAGCCTTCCTCAGATCTTTCGAGATCAGAGGCCTGGTCCGAAGCCACAGCAACGGATGGCGTGATGACGGAGGCAATTCGCGGGTTCTGGATGGCGTCGGCGACGCCGCTGGCAACGGACGGCAGCGTGGACTCCGCCAAGCTCGCGGCCCACGCCAAGCAACTCTTCGGCAAGGGCGTTGATGGTGTCGTGCTGTTCGGCACTACCGGCGAGGGCACCTCCCTCAATGTCACCGAACGCGTCGCGACCATCGAGGCCGTGCTCAAGGCCGGCGTCGCGCCGGAGCGAATTGGGATCGGCGGCGGCTTCCCCGCGATCAGCGACAGCATCGCATTGACGCGTGCCGTGCTCGGCCTCGGCCTGCGTCACGTGCTGTATCTGCCGCCTTACTTCGACCGCAGCGTCACCCCTGAAGGCATCGAGGATGCGTTTGCGGCGATCCTCGACGGCGTCGCCGACGATCGCTTGCGGGCCTACCTCTATCATATCCCGCAGATCTCGGGTGTCGCGATCCCGACGAGCGTCGCCGCGAATTTGCGCAAGCGCTACGGCAAGCTGGTCGCGGGCCTGAAAGACTCCAGCGGCGACTTCAAGCAGTTCCAGGCGTTCCGCGCCGCCGCGCCCGAGCTCGCCATCACCGTCGGCAACGAGGTTGACATCACCCGCGCGATCGCCGTCGGCGGTGCCGGCACCATCTGCGGCATGGCCAACATCGCGCCGGAGCTGGTCAAGGCAATGATCGACGGCAAGGATGTCGAAGCACGCATGCAGGCTGCCGTGGACATCGTGGTGAAATCACCATCCTTCCTCACGACGCTGAAAGCCATCCTCGCGGCACAGACCGGCGATGCGAGCTGGCTGCGCGTGCGGCCGCCGCTCCGCGCCTTGTCCGACGGCACCGCGCTCAAACGGAAGCTCGACGAGCTGACGGCTCCCGCCATCGCGTGAGATCGCGCAAAACCGCCACAGGTGCTGTGAATTCGCGCGCTGCGTGTCGCGCTCGCTGCGCAATCAATCGAGGATTGCCGAATAGCGCGATCGGAATCTAGAACCATTCAACACTAGAGCGATTCAAGTCCGCTTGCGGTTCTCTTCACGTACAGCGGCTGTTAGACGCGCCAGCTTCTGCGTCTGACCTGGAAGTGAATCGAAGTGCGTGTCTATCTGGACGGCCAGCGCGTCAGCGGCCGTCGAACGCTTGCCCGCGATAGCCGCGCGGGTCTTCTTATCGGCGCGGCCGTGCTGCTCGCCGAATGTCTCTCCAGCTCGGCGACCGCGCAGGCCCAATCCGCACTGCCGCCGGTGACGGTGGAGGCGCCGGCACCGCGGCCGAAAGCGGCGCGTGCATCGGACCAGTCCCCACGCCGAGCTCAGACCGTCGCGCGCCAGCGCAACGCCGCCGCGATACCCGCAGCGCCCACGCTCTCGGAACGCGCCGCCGCGGAAGCCGCCGCGCAACAAGCCGCAAAGCTCGGCTACCGCGCGATGCCGAGCGCGACCACGCTGCGCAGCGGCGCCTCGCCGCTCGACACCTCGCAGGCCGTCAACATCGTGCCCGCGCAGGTGTTGAAGGACCAGCTCCCGCGCAACATCGACGACGCGCTGATCAACGTCAGCGGCATCACCCAGACCAACACGCTCGCCGGCAGCCAAGACGCAGTCATCCGCCGCGGCTTCGGCGACAACCGCGACGGCTCGATCATGCGAAACGGCATGCCGCTGGTGCAGGGGCGCAGCTTCAATCCGCAGTCGAAAGCGTCGAGGTGTTGAAGGGGCCGGCCTCACTGCTCTACGGCATCATGGATCCCGGCGGCATCGTCAACACCATCGGCAAGCGGCCGGAGCTGTACCAGCATGGCTCGGTCACGCTGCTCGGTTCGGCCTTCAGTGCTTCCAAGACCGGCGCTGACGGCTTGCTCGACATCACCGGTCCGATTGGTGACCAAGGCCTCGCCTATCGCTTCATCGGCTACGGCGTCAGCGAGGATTACTGGCGTAATTTCGGCCGTCATCGCGAGATGCTGGTTGCGCCGTCGCTGGCTTGGTACGGTCAGGACACCACGGTGCAGCTCAACTACGAGCATCGCGAGTTCATCTATCCGTTCGATCGCGGCACGGCGTTCAATCCGGTAACGAAGGCGCCGCTGGCGGTGCCCACGACGCGCCGGCTCGACGAGCCATTCAATAATACATGGGGTACGTCGGACCTGATCCAGGCGTCGGTCGAGCACCGCTTCAATCAGGACTGGAAGCTCTACGCTGGCTACAGCTACAACACCGAAACCTTCAGCGCCAACCAGCTCCGCATCTCCACGCTCAACTTCACGACGGGCGCCGAGACGCGCAGCAACGACGGCACACGGGGCTCGCTCAGCAACGCCAGCTACGGAACGTCCTACATGTCCGGCGGCTTCTGGCTCGGCGACATGCGCAATGATGTGGTGTTCGGTGGCGACGGCCAGTACCGCACCATCTACCGGGACAATCTGATCCGGCAGGTAACTCCCGCCTTCAATGTCTACAATCCCGTTTACGGTCTGATCGGACCGGGAACGACGGTGTCCAATCCAGACAGTGCGCAGACCGACAAGTTTGGTCAGTGGTCGATGTTCGTCCAGGACACGCTGCATCTGACAGAGCGGTTCGCGTTGGTCGGCGGCGTGCGCTACATGGACTACGACCAGATCGCCGGGCGCGGGAAGCCGTTCGTCACCAACACCAATGTGTCCCAGGACAAGGTGCTCCCGCTCGGCGGCGCCATTTTCAAGCTGACCGACCAGATATCTCTCTATGCCAGCTACACCGAATCGCTGAAGCCGAATTCGACCATTGCGCCGATCGGCATCATGATCGGCTCCAATGTCGCCCCGGAAGAAGGCGTGTCATACGAGACCGGCGTGAAGTTCGATTTAAACAAGCGCATCTCCGGAACGCTGGCGCTCTACGACCTCCACAAGAAGAACGTGCAGACGACGAAGACGAACAGCGCAGGCGTGGTGGAACTCCACACCGTGGGCCGTGCCCACTCGCGCGGCGTCGAGTTGGATGTCACCGGCAGGCTCACCGACAGCTGGGCCTTGATCGGCAGTTATGGCTACACCGATGCCCGCGTGACGGCATCGGAGGATGTCACTCTGCTCGGAAGGAAGCTGCAGAACGTCGCGCTGAACACGGCGTCGCTCTATCTGGTCTATGATTTCGGCACGGCCTTGCCGGGTCAGCTCCGCCTCGGCGGCGGCGCGCGTTATGTCGGTGATCGTCCCGGCGATTCGATCAACTCCTTCTTCCTGCCGTCTTATGTGGTCGCCGATATTTTCGCGACGTATGAGACGAAACACCAGAACACGCCGGTGATCTACCAGTTCAACGTCAAGAACCTGTTCGACACCGTCTACTATCCCTCCGCCGTCAATAATTTGAACGTCGCCATCGGCGACGCGCGGCGGGTGTCGCTGTCGGCGACGGTGAAGTTTTAGCGATGGGCATGTCGCGCAGGGACGCCCGCCTGATGACCGCGCCGAGCGGGAAGGCCCGTGCCAATGCGTAACCCCTGGCGCGCGATCAAGGCGACCCTGCTTCAGGTCCATTCCGTCGCGGGCCTCGGGCTCGCGCTGCTGCTCGCTGTGATCGCGCTGTCCGGTGCGATCATGAGTTTCGAGGACGAGATCGGCGACTATCTGAACAGCGGCATCATGCAGGTCGCGCCGCGCCAGGCAGCGGCGCTGATGCCGGACGAACTGGTTGCGCGCCTGACCGCGGGGCAGGACGTCGGCAAGGTCTCCGCCGTCACGCTGGCGAGCGACCCGTCCGCCGCGGTGCATGTCCGCTTCGCCCGCGACGAACAGGGCGCGCGGCCGTCCTCGCTCTATGTCGATCCCTATGACGCGCGCGTGCTGGGTGCGCCGCGCGGCGAGGGATTCTTTGCGACCGTGCGCAAGCTGCATCGCTGGCTGTTGATTCCCGGCGACGCCAAGGGCTGGGGACGGCAGATCACGGGCATCGCGGCGCTCGGCCTCATCGTGATGCTGGTTTCGGGTCTCGTGCTGCGCTGGCCGCGGCGTGCAGGCAGCGTGAAGATGTGGCTGAAGCCAAATCTCGGGCTCAGCGGGCGCGGGTTGCATCGCTCGCTGCATGCGGTGATCGGCACCTGGGTCCTGCCGGTCTATCTGGTGATGACGCTCACCGGGCTCTGGTACTCGTTCGACTGGTACAAGGACGGAGTCGTCTGGCTGCTGTCGCGGCCGCAAGTCGCCGCCGCTAAGATGCAGCCCAGGATGCCTGCAAAGGCGTCGCGTTCGGCCGCCGGCGCCAGCGAGACGGCACAGCCGATCGGCTTTGATCGCGCGTGGGCCGCCTTCCAGCGCGAGGAGGGGAGCCGCTTCTCCAAGGCGTTGCTGACGCTGCCCGCCGGTGCGGGGACGGCGATCCGGATCCGCTCACGGGGGAAAGACTCCACGCTCGATACCACGCGCGACGAATTCCGCATCGACGCCGTCACCGGTCAGCTGGTCTCCGCGGAACGCTACGCCGCCAAGACGTTCGGCGAGAAGATCATCGCGAACGTGCTCGACATCCACCGCGGCGCGATTCTGGGTTGGCCCGGCAAGCTCGCGTTCATGGTGGCCGCGGCGCTCATGCCGCTGTTCGCGGTCACCGGCGTCCTGCTCTATCTCTCGCGCCGCAAGCTGCGACGCCCCGCGCAGCCACCGCTCGGCCGGCTCGTGCCGGGCGAGTGATCGCGTCGACTGCCGTTCGGCGATCGCCGAATAGCAGTGACAACGAATCGCGTTGGCGCTGCGGACAAGAAGCACTTGTCGGAGCCTTCGCAAAATGGTTCGATTGGTGAGGTGCATCCTAAAGTGGTGGTTATCTGATGGCGTTGTCCGAACGCGACGAGATCGAAGAGACCGCGCTGCCTGCCGTACTGGTGAGACGCAGTGACCTGCCGGTGCCGCTCGCGCACCCAGCGCGGAGTTTCTTCGGCGGGCTTCCCAGGCTGCCTCCGCAGTTCGAGTGGCCGACGGCGGAGGTCAGAGCGAACCAAACCTTGGAGACCGTCGCGCTCACTTTCCTCGCCCAGATCGACCTGGGCGAGGTCCCGGGCTCCGGTTGGTCGCCGCTGCCGAAACGAGGCACGCTCTATTTCTTCTGCAGCTCCGTGTTCGTGGGCGAAGGACGTCCGCCTTGCCGTATTCTCTACGGTACTGCTGCGGGTGACGCATATCCCGACCGCGCGCCACCGGCCGATCTAATGCCGCTGGCGGGGACCAATGGTGACGCCCAGGTCAAATGGCTCGATCCGGCGATCGATTTTCATTCCAAGGTCGAATTCAAATATCCACTTTCTTTCCAGGTCTTCCGGGACTTCTATTTCCATGAGGACGCCGTCGGAGGCGAACTCTTGATCGCAGAATTATGCAAGGCATTGGGTCCCGGGAAGCCGCGAGGACCTGATTTGGTGCAATTCAGAATGGCGTCCGAATACGAGAAGGACGATCATTGGCCATTCAACTGGATCCTGATCAATCATGTGGTTCGGTCTGTGCTGTCGCACGTCGTTCGCGACCTGACACCCGGATACTCCTACAAGCCGCTCAACGACGAGGGAGCCGCGGAATTGAAGCGCCTTCGCGCTGGCGCAATCGGATGGCTCGAGCGCTGTCGGGCGCTGACTCCAATGGATAACGTGGATGCGGACACAAGAGCGACCTTTCGGGCCTGGTGGACCGACGTCGTGCTCACCTACGAGAGTATCCGACAATACGTCTATACGTATTCGTCCACGATCGCGTCGGACCTCGGCAATGCCATCAATCATACGATCCGATGCATGGCGGAGCAGGATGTTGAAGCTCTCGACGAAGTTCCTCTCAGCTACCTTACGAATTTCGCGCGTCGAAATCATTGGAAGACGCCGACCCTAAGAGACGGCCAATACCGCCATTTCAACACCGCCCTGCATCAGATGCTGGGATATGGCAGTGGCCCGCAGAATGCGACGGAGCAGCACTTGGAAGATATATTATTGCTCCAGATGCAAGGTGATCGCGCGTTTCTGGACTGGCACGCCAACATCGGATGCACGCTTCATTTCTGGATCGACCGCGATGCTCTCGATCGGCTCGACTTTGCGAAAGTGGTCGCTACATACGAATGTGATTGAGGTGGTTCGGACGCGGTGAACGGGCGACTGCGTCAAGGCGTTCGCGGGTAGGATCTTCCTCCTCGAACAAGATGTGTCTGACAAGGGCTACCGAATTTGAATGTACGCGGCATGGCTAGCCAATGCCGCAACAATGGTTCAAAAGCTCATGGTCACTTCCCAGAGTTCATGCCATGAAGCTTCCGACCGTCACCCCCGCCGATATCCGCCGCGCGTTGCTGTTGCGCGAGGAGATCGCGCTGCTCGATCTCAGGCACGAGGCTGGCTTCGCGACGGGACATCCGCTGTTCGCCGCCAATTTGGCCGCCGATCGGATTGCGATCGAAGCCGAGGTCAGGCTGCAGCGCAAAGATGTGCCGATCGCGCTCTATGACGATGGCGAAGAACTGGTCACTGCCGGCGCCGAGCGCCTCGCGGCTCTGGGCTACACGAACATCTGCGCGCTCGATGGCGGGCTGAAGGCCTGGCGCGAAGCGGGCTATCAAATCTTCGAGGACGTCAACTCCTACTCCAAAGCCTTTGGCGAGCTGGTCGAATCGCGCAGGCACACGCCCTCGTTCAGTGCCGACGAGGTGGCAAAACTCATCGCGGACAAGGCTAACATCGCCATCCTCGACGTCCGCCGCTTCGACGAATACGCCACCATGAACATTCCGGGTTCGGTCAGCGTGCCCGGCGCGGAGCTGGTGCTGCGGGCAGGGCAGGCGGCACCCGATGCCGAGACCACCATCATCGTCAATTGCGCCGGCCGCACCCGCTCGATCATCGGCACCCAATCGCTGATCAATGCCGGCGTGCCGAACAAGGTCCGGGCGCTGCGCAACGGCACCATCGGCTGGACGCTGGCGCGGCATACGCTCGACCATGGTGCCGACCGGCGTGGTGCGATCGGGTCGTTCGAGGGCGGCCCGGCCAATGCCCGCGACGTCGCCTATCGCGCCGGTGTGCGCCACATCGGCGCGAGCGAGATGGCTGCGCTTGTCGCGCAGACCGATCGCACGCTCTATCGCTTCGATGTGCGTGACGCCGAGGAATATGCCGCCGGCCATCTCCCGGGCTTCCGCCACTATCCCGGCGGCCAGCTCGTCCAGGAGACCGACATGGCGGCGCCGGTACGCGGCGCGCGCATCGTGCTGACTGACGACAAGGGCGTCCGCGCCGACATGACGGCGTCCTGGCTCGCGCAGATGGGCTGGGAGGTCTATGTGCGCGAAGGCGGCTATGACGGCGCGCTCGAAGTCGGTCCGCCGCACGTCCTGCCCAGGCCCGACCCCGCCCACCGCTACCGCCGCCCCTATGAAGGCACCGGCGTCGACGAGCGCGCGATGCAGGCCTATCTCGACTGGGAATATGGTCTGGTCGAACAATTGCGTTTGGACGGAACGCACGGGTTTTACGTGATCTGACGACCGCCCCGCCATCTTCTCCCCGTATCCGAACCCTATTGTGCTGCGCATCCCCCGCGGTCTATGAGCTGCGGCGAAGCTGTGACCCACGGAGATTTCATGCCAGCCCCAGGCCAAAGCCCTGAGCGGAACGCGAAGGCGCTGCTGCTCGAAGGCGTCAACGACAGCGCCGTGGACCTGTTCAGAACGGCGGGCTTCACCAATGTCGAGCGCCTGACCAAGGCGCTGGACGGCGAGGATTTGCGGCGGGCGCTCAAGGGCGTGTCATTGCTGGGCATCCGCTCGCGCACCCAGATCACCGATGAGGTGCTGGAGGCGGCCGACCAGCTTCTCGCCGTTGGCTGCTTCAGCGTCGGCACCAACCAGGTCGATCTGCTGGCGGCGCGCAAGCGCGGCATTCCGGTGTTCAACGCGCCGTTCTCCAACACGCGCAGCGTCGCCGAGCTCGTGATCGGCGAGATCGTGATGCTGCTGCGGCGCATCTTTCCGCGCTCGGTGTCGGCCCATGAGGGCGGCTGGGACAAGTCGGCGACCGGTAGTCGCGAGGTGCGCGGCCGCACCCTCGGCATCATCGGCTACGGCAATATCGGCTCGCAGCTCTCGACGCTGGCCGAGGCGATCGGCATGCGCGTGATCTATTTCGACCGCACCGACAAGCTCCGCCACGGCAACACCGAGCCGGTCGAGAAGCTGGAAGAGCTGCTGGCGCAGAGCGACGTCGTCAGCCTGCACGTGCCGGAGACGCCGGAGACATCCGGGATGATCGGCGAGAAAGAGCTGCGGGCGATGAAGCCCGGCTCCCTCCTGATCAACAACAGCCGCGGCACCGTCGTCGATCTCGATGCGCTGGCGGGAGCTCTGCGCGACGGCCATCTCGCGGGTGCCGCCATCGACGTGTTTCCGGTCGAGCCGTCCTCGAATTCAGACCGCTTCAATAGCCCGGTCCAGGGCCTCGGCAACGTCATCCTCACGCCGCATATCGGCGGCTCGACCGAGGAGGCGCAGGAGCGCATCGGCGGCGAGGTAGCGCGCAAGCTGGTCGATTTTTTCATCACCGGCTCGACCACGGGGGCGGTGAATTTTCCGGAGGTGCAGTTGCATCTGCGTCCCTCCGGCGCGCGCTTCAGCCACGTCCATCGCAACGTGCCCGGCATGCTGCGCCGTCTGAACGAAGTATTCCTCCAGCGCGACATCAATATCGCCGCGCAATATCTGGAGACCTCCGGTGACCTCGGTTACGTCGTGCTCGACGCCGACCTCGGGGGCCAGGATTCAGGCGCGCTGCTTGCGCAGATCCGCAGCCTCGAGGGCACCGTCGGCGCGCGGCTGGTGTTCGAGCACTAGCACTGCATTGACGACTGGCCGCAGGGCGCCTTGAATGCGGCCTGCTGGCGGAACGAACAGAAACTCAGGGGGAAACGATGGCGCAAATCCATGTGAAGCTGTGCGCATTGCTGGTGGGCGCAGCGGGCGCGCTGGGCGCGAATTCCGCTTCAGCGGTGACGCTGACTGAGGATGCGGACACCGTCTGCAAGGGCCTCGTCGGCGGCGCTGACGCCGTGAAGATCGATTCGGCAACGTTGCTGGCGCCCTCGCAACTGGCCGTCGCCGAACGCGGCCCGACGCCGTCGGGGCGCGTCACGCCCGCCAATCCCGGCTTCTGCAAGCTGCTCGGCCACATCGATCCCACCGATCCCAAGGCGCCGCCGATCAGATTTCAGGTCAATCTGCCCGTCGAATGGAACGGCCGCTCGCTGCAATATGGCGGCGGCGGATTCAACGGCGTGCTGATCACGGGCCTGGCGCTGCCGCCGGCCTACCCCTTCGACAAGCCGTCGCCGCTCGCGCGTGGCTTCGTCACCTACGGCACCGATTCCGGTCATGAGTCCAAGCCGGGCGAGCCGCCGCAATTGTTCGCGCTCAACGACGAAGCCTTCGAGAATTTCGCCCATCGCGCCTACAAAAAGGTGCGCGATGCCGCCGTCACGCTGATGCAGCGCGCCTACGGCAAGAGACCTGAGAAGATGTACTTCATGGGTTCGTCCGAAGGCGGCCGCGAAGGCCTCACCATGGCCCAGCGCTACCCCGATGATTTCGACGGCATCTTTGCCCGCGTGCCCGTCATCAACTGGGTCGGCCTGCAGCATGCCGGCACCCGCTCGGGTCTCGCGACCATGGGTGACGGCTGGATCAATCCGGCGCAGGTGAAGCTCGTGGGCGATGCGGTGCGAGCGGCTTGCGACAAAGCCGATGGCTCCGATGACGCGCTGGTGCAAGACCCCGTTTCCTGCAAGGCGGCCTTCAAGGCGGAGACGCTGCGTTGCGCGAGCGGCAAGACCGGCGATCAGTGCCTCACCGACGCGCAGATCAAGGCGATCGACACCCTGCATGCGACCTACAAATTCCCGTTCCCGCTTGCCAACGGTCTCGATGATTATCCGGGCTGGGGCGTGTCGGGCGAGGACACGCCGGCGGTTGGCCCGACCGGCGGCTGGGTCGCGTGGTGGCTCGGCACGGCGCCTCCCGCGCAGCCGCCCGCGCCCAATAACGGCATCGCCTGGATCTACGGCGCCGGCGGCATCCAATACGTGTTCGCACGCGATCCCAAGCTCGACGTGACAACGTATAAGCCCGAACAGCACAAGGCGCGGCTGCTCGAGGTCTCCAGCCTGATGGACTCCACCAACCCCGACCTCAGCCGCTTCCGCGCCCGCGGCGGCCGGCTGATCGTGCTCGAACACATGGCCGACTACGCGCAGAGCCCCTATGCCGGCATCCGCTATTTCGAGAACGTCGAACGCAAGCTCGGCAAGGCCGAGACGGCCGAGTTCGCGCGGCTCTACACCGCGCCCGGGGTAGACCATGTCGGCTCCGGCGCGCCGGCCAATGTCGACATGCTGAGCGCGCTAGTCGACTGGGTCGAAAAGGGCAAGGCGCCCGGCGACCTCGAAGTCGCCGAGCAGAAGGTCGAAGCGCCGTCGTTTGCGACGCTTCGCGCGCTGCCGCTGTGGCGCTGGCCGGCCTGGCCGCACTACAAGAGCGGCCCGGTGACGGAGGCGTCGAGCTTCATGTGCGCGCCGTAGCAGGCACGCCACTTCGGAGCGTCAGCCGGTTGCCATGGCTTGCGCGCCGCCGAGCAATTGCGCGTTGAGCCGGCCGCCGGAGAACAGCATGTCGTCGAGCGCCTCGTCGATATCGGCGGAGATCACGGTATTGCCGCCGTCCCGCGCGATGCTTCCTTGCGCCAGCCGCCGCATCAGCTCCTTGATGAAGGCGCAACTCGTGCCCTGGCTGCGCCGGGCCGCTTCGGCGATGACCGCGTCCTCGATTGGCAGTCCCTTGCCGTAGAGCCGGACCAGCTTGCCGCGGCCGGTCTCGTCGGGTAGCGGCACTTCGATGGCTTGATCGATGCGGCCGGGGCGACCCGCGAGAGCTCCTTCGAGGTCCTCCGGCCGGTTGGTGGTCAGGACGAACAGGATGTCGGCATCTTCCTTCAGTCCGTCCATCTCGTTGAGCAGCTTGTTCAGCATGGATTCCTCGCACGGCCCCATGTCATCGCGGTCGCGGGCGATGAGATCGACATCCTCGATCACCACCATCGACGGCTGGAGCAGCCGTGCCAGGCTCATATAGGCGCCGAGCAGACCGATCTGCTCCGCCGTGATGATCAGCGTTGTATGCCCCGGCAAATGCGTTGCGAGATAGCGGATCGTGTGGGTCTTGCCGGTGCCCGGCGGCCCGTACAGCAAGACGCCTTTGCGTGTCGATTGGCCCAGCCGGCGCAATTGGTCTCGGGTGTTGACGAAGGTCAGAACGTTGCGATCGAGCAGCCGCAGGGTCTGCTCCGGCAGGATCACCTCGTCGCGCGCGACCTGCGGCAAGCGATGCACCGTGATGCCGCGCGAGCGACCGCGATAGTCGGAGTCGGCGTCGAGCGACAGGATCTTGCCGCGATAGGTCCGCGCAGCCTGTACGGCTTCTTCCAATTCATTGAAGCATTGCTGGACGAGAGCCGCGCCTGCGGAACCTGAAGGCACCAGGATCTCGATCCGAATTCCGGGCTCGCGACTGTATTCGCGGTGTGCGCAGAGCAAGACCGCATAGCGGAGATGATCCTGCTCACACAGCCATAGTCCGTTATCCAGACACTTGACCGGGCTCTTCTCGCCTACGTCGACGTCGGAATATTGCAGTGGGGCAATCGCGATCGCATAGCGGCCCTCCTTGAGCAGTCGTGGAATCGACAGCGTTTCGTAGCGCTGCTCCTCGTTCAATCCCACCAGCCGGATGGCCTTGCCGAAGAGCCGGTCGACCGCGGCCTGGAGATCGACCCGCATGTGGCCGGGAAATTGGCGGATCGTGGTCACGAGCTTGCTGCGCGCCGTGGTGGCAAGGTGCCAGTCGAGAACGTCGCAAGCAAAGTCGAAATCTTCCTCTTGTTCGTTCGAGGGCTCATCCGCCGCACGCATGCAGTCGCTGCACAGCCAGACCGTGCGGCTGCCGATACGCACGTCCATCTGTCCCTCCGGCTTGCCGCAGAGTTCGCAAGGAGTCGTGACCGCCTCAAGCGTGACCTGCAGTTGATGGCCGGCCAGGCCGATGGATTGTTGCGCAGATTTGAAAAGGGCTTCGGCGACGGATTGGGGGTAAGGTCCGCAAACCGCCCTTTCCTTCTGCTCGATCTGGGTGATCAGCGCGGTCGCTTCACGGTCTGATTTGCCGAAAACCTGCCGAAGCAGATCCATCACGAATTGGTCCGGCGTATCATCGTCATTATGAATTACGAGCTGGGTCGGCTGGTTCGGGCCACGCATACTGTTCATCACGAAAGTCTCCGGGACAATCTATGATTGAATAGAACGAATAGGGAACACAAAACGAGGCAACCGTCAAGCGTTGCGGCGGCACCTAATTGCGATTGGTGGGTGAGGTCCTGGTGCGCCGGTGCGGCCTGTTGCTCGACGACTGCCGCGGTACATCGATCCACCTGCCGTCCTTTGACATTCCGAGCCGCTTCGATTATCTATTTCGCATGCGAAATAAGGAGGCCGGCGCGGGGCATCATCGGCTGATCTACCTGCTGAGCGTTGCACAGCGGCGCTTGCAGCGCTGGATGGCGGCGCAGCCTTCGAGCGAGGTCACGCCGGCGCAGGCAGGGCTTCTGTTCATTCTCGGCAAGCAGGACGGCGTGCTCATGGGTGAGGCGGGCACGGCGCTCGATCTGGGGCCGGCCGGCATCTCCGGCCTCGTCGACCGCACGGCAGCTGCAAAGCTGATCGAGCGGCGGGCCGATCGGGAGGACGGGCGCGCCTGGCGCGTCTGGCTGACGCCGAAGGGCCGTGCAGCGCTCGCACAGGCAAAGGCCAACGCGGCACAGGTTAACGCCGCGTTGACGGACGGATTCACCAGTGCGGAGATCGATATCGTCGCGCGCTGGCTGACCAGCATTCAGGACAAATTTCCAAGAGAGCTTTCAAGAGAACTTCCAACAGAGCTTTCGCGAGATCCAGAGGAATAGAGGAGAGACCCATGACCGAGCACGTCCGGATCGAGAACAGCGGCGGAATTCTCACACTCACGCTGGCGCGCCCCGACAAGAAGAACGCGCTGACGGATGCGATGTACGGCAAGCTCGCCGATGCCATCGAATCCGCCGAGTCCGATACATCGGCCCGCGTGATCCTGATCCGTGGCGAAGGCGACATGTTCACTGCCGGCAACGACGTCGGCGAATTCGCCGCGGTCGCAGCGGGCAAGTCGGAAGGAAGCCGCAACGTCGTGCGCTTCATCCAGTCGCTGGCGCGGTGCACCCGGCCTTTGGTCGCCGCGGTGCAGGGCCGCGCCGTCGGCGTCGGCACCACGATGCTGCTGCATTGCGATCTCGTCGTGCTTGCCGACAACGCGCAATTGTCGACGCCCTTCGTCAGCCTAGCGCTGGTGCCGGAAGCCGCCTCCAGCCTGCTGATGCCCGCGCGCATCGGTTACGCACGGGCCTACGAGATGTTCGCGCTCGGCGAGACCGTGCCGGCCAAGTCCGCGCTGGAATGGGGGCTCGCCAACCGCGTGGTGCCGCTCGACAAACTCGATACCGAAGCGCTCGCGCTGGCGCAGCGTCTTGCCCGTCAGCCGGCCGGCGCGCTCACCGCCACCAAGAAGCTGATGCGCAATGGCGAGGCGCTGGTCGCGCAGATGAATGCCGAAGGCGAGCAGTTCGGACTGCGCCTGCGCACCGCCGAGGCGCGCGAGGCCTTCACGGCGTTTGCGGAACGCCGTCCGCCGGATTTCACCAAGGTTGCGTGAGATCCGGGGCTGCAGGAAGGCTTGTCGGGTCGGAAACTCACGCCAATTCGATTAAAACCTTAACGGAACATTGGCATGTCGCGGGCAAGGTGACGCTAGAAAGCGTAGGCCCCGACACCATGGCAATGTTTAAGAAATCGGTAAGTTCGCTCCTGCTGACCTTGATGGCCCTGCTGGCCGCGGGTGCGCTGGCGTCTACGGCGATCCAGATGGTCGGAGCGTTCGGCCGCTACAGCGACAGCCTCGAGACCGCGCGGCTTGCCGCCGCCGACAAGGCGATCTTCCATGGCGTGCTGGCGCTGCGCAACAATCGCGGCGATGCCCAGAGCGCGATCCTCGGCGAGGATGATCCGCGTGCCAAACTCGAGGCGGCGGAGAAGGCCGAGCAGGGCGGCTATGACGCGATCGGCGCCGCGCTTGCCACCGTCGACTTCGCCCGCCGCGACGAACTCTCTGGCACATTGAAGCAAGGCTGGAGCGCCGCCTCCCCGCAATTCCAGCTGTTTTACGACGAAGCCAAGCGCCCGCGCGCCGAACGCAAGATCGAGCGGACCAACTCCTGGTACGATGCCGTCACCAAGGTGATCGAGACGGCCAACCTCGCCTCCACCGCGGTGTCGAACCGTGCCTGGATGGACGACCCCTTCATCGCCCGCATGATCCAGGTCCGGCGCTTCGCCTGGCAGGTGCGCGATCGTTATGGAATCCATTGTTCGTCCCTTCGCTCCAACGTCAACAGCAGCAAGCCGCTCGACGACGCTCAGAAGCGATCAGTGGCGCAATGGGATGGCACGATCACCTCCGGCTGGGCGGGCATGGCCGAGTTGCTGGCTGCGCCCGGCGTGGCGGCGGAGCTGGTGACGGCCGCGACGGACGCGAAGACCAAGACCGACGGCGCCCTCAAGCAGATAGGCGAGCTCACCAAGAATTTTGACGGCAGTGGCAAGCCCGCGATGCCCGCCGCGGAATGGAATACGCTTTGTCAGTCACCCTTCGCGTCCATCGTCGCGGTGGCGAACAAGGCGCTCGACCAGTCGATCGTCCGGGCGGAAACGGTACAGGCCAAGGCGCTCACCAATCTCGTCGTGCAGTCGCTCGCGTTCCTGCTCGCGCTGGCCGTGACCCTGACCGGCGTCTACGTGGTCCGCAATCGCCTCATGCGCCCCGTGCGCGCCATCCTGGATGCGATCGCCAAGATCAGCGCCCGCGACTACGCGACGCCCGTCCCGCAATCCAGGTATCCCGACGAGTTCGGCACCATGGCGGCCGCGCTCGAAAGCCTGCGCGAGAGTGCCGCGACCGCGGAACGCCTGGGCCGGGAACGCGAAGCGCAGCAGGCGCTGCAGCTCGCCCGCTCCGGCACCGTCGATGCGGCTTGCCGCAGTTTCGACGACACCGTGCAAGCCGTCATTCACAGCGTTGCCGCGTCGACGAAGGAGCTGGATGCCACCGCGACCGACGTGCGCTCGCTGGTTTCGGAATCGAGCAGCCAGACCGCGGCGGTCTCGTCCTCCGCCGAACAGGCCACCAACAATCTCGAGACCATCGCGGCCGCGACCGAAGAACTCTCGGCGTCCGTCGGCGAGATCTCCGCGCAGGTGCAGGCCAGCGCCCGCGAGGCCCGCGAAGCCGTGTCGCAGGCAGCGCAGACCAATGCGACGGTCGAGATCCTCGATCAGACAGCTGGCCGCATCGGCGAGGTCGTGAAGATGATCAACGCCATCGCAGGGCAGACCAATCTGCTGGCGCTGAACGCCACCATCGAAGCCGCGCGCGCGGGCGAGGCCGGTCGCGGCTTCGCCGTGGTCGCCGGCGAGGTCAAGAGCCTCGCCTCGCAGACGGCGACGGCGACCGAAGAGATCTCCCGCCAGGTCGCGGAGATCCAGGGCGCGACCGGCCAGGCGGTCACTGCCATCCGCGCGATCGGCGGCGCGATCAGCGGCATCGACGAGAAGATGACGGCGATCGCCGCCGCCGTCGAGCAGCAGCGCGCGGCCACCACCGAGATCTCCCGCAACTTCCAGCAGGCCGCGCAGGGAACCCGCGAGGTCACCGACACCATCGGCAGCGTCGCCAGGCTCAACCAGGAGACGGGCAATGCCGGTTCGGTCCTGTCGGTATCCGTGACGAAAATGTCCGCCGACGCCGATCGTCTCCGCGTAGCGGTCGAGAGCTTTTTGGGCGCGGTGAGGACCGCATAACTTCGACAATCTTCCGTCCCACCGTCGCGCGATCGGCATTGCCGCCGATGCACGCGGCGGCTACATCTGTGATGCTGCGCGAGCGTTGCGGCACATGTAAGAGATATCAGGGATGGAGAGTTCGATGCCGGTCACGCCCCAACACAAGGCCCAGCGCCCCTATCGCGGCGTGTTCCCGGTCGCACCCACCATCTTCGACGCGCGCGGCGAGCTCGACCTCGACGGACAGCGCCGCTGCATCGATTTCATGATCGACGCAGGCTCGAACGGTCTGTGCATTCTCGCCAATTTTTCCGAGCAGTTCGTGCTCACGGATGCCGAGCGCGAGACCGTGATGCATGCGGTGCTGGAGCATGTCGCGGGCCGCGTTCCCGTGATCGTCACCACCACGCATTTCAGCTCGGCCGTCTGCGCCGCGCGCAGCCAGCAGGCCGAGGCGGCCGGTGCCGCCATGGTGATGGTCATGCCGCCCTATCACGGCGCAACCTTCCGCGTACCCGAGAAAGGCGTCGTCGAATTCTTCAAGGTGCTGTCGGGCGCGATCAATATTCCGATCATGATCCAGGATGCGCCTGTCGCCGGTACGCCGCTGTCGGTCGAGTTGCTCGCGCGGCTGGCGCGCGACTTCTCCAACATCCGCTATTTCAAGATCGAGGTGCCGGGCGCCGCGTCAAAGCTGCGCAGCCTGATCGAGGCCGGCGGCAGCGATATTGAGGGTCCCTGGGATGGCGAGGAAGCGATCACGCTGCTCGCCGATCTCGATGCCGGCGCCACCGGCGCGATGACCGGCGGCGGCTACCCCGACGGCATCCGCCAGATCGTCGATCCCTATTTCGCCGGCAAACGCCAAGAGGCGAAAGCCGCCTACGAACGCTGGCTGCCGCTGATCAACTACGAAAACCGCCAGTGCGGCCTGATCGCCTGCAAGGCGATGATGCAGGCCGGCGGCGTGATCAAGTCGGACACGGTGCGGCATCCGTTGCAACCGCTGCATCCGGCGACGCGGGCAGGGCTGCTGGAGCTGGCCAAGGAGCGCGATGCGCTGGCGTTGAGGTGGGGGAAGTAGCCTCTGCCGGCGTCCTGGACAAGCGCGCCCGAAGGTTATGTGTCCCGCCTCCCGTGCGCGATTGCGCACTAGGCCGGGACGACACTGAGTGTGATGCACGGTGTGAGGTGCGCGCCCTGGCCTGATCCCGCCAGCTTCCATCCGGCTGAAAGCGTCGAATTAACGCGGTTCGGGCGGTTTCGCGCAGCCCGGCGATGACATATTGTACGCTCGCCAACCAGGCCCGCGGAGCATATCGAGACATCGAGCAACAACTCTTCATTATGCCGCTATTCCGAAGCAGGTTGGTGCGAACCAACGAAACAGGAAGGCAGTGCCATGACGATGAGGCCGGATCCCACCTTTCACGCATCGCCCAAGCTTGCGATGGAAGCAGCTGCCGAGAACTTTGCCTACACGTTGCTGCTCAGTCCGGATTTTTCAAAACCGGATGCTCTCGCGGTCATCGACGTCAAGCCGGGATCGCCGACCTACAGCCAGATCGTCCACACCGTGACGATGCCCAACAAGGGCGATGAGTTTCATCACTTCGGCTGGAATGCCTGCTCCTCCGCCTTGTCGCCGCTCACTGGGCATGCCTTCATCGAGCGGCGCTATCTCATCATCCCCGGGCTGCGCTCGTCGCGGATTTACATCATCGATACCAAGCCCGATCCGACCAAAGCCAAAATCCACAAGATCATCGAGCCCGAGGAAGTCTTCAAAAAGACCGGCTATTCGCGGCCGCACACCATCCATTGCGGGCCGGACGGCGTCTATGTGAGCACGCTCGGCGGCGGCGGCAAGGACGGCACCAACGGGCCTCCAGGCGTCTTCATCATGGATTGCGAGACGTTCGAGGTCCTTGGACGATGGGAGATCGACCGCGGTCCGCAGACGCTGCACTATGATTTCTGGTGGAACCTGCCGCGCGACTACATGGTGACGAGTGAATGGGCGTTGCCGCCGCAGTTCGAGAACGGGATCGTCGCGGAAGATCTGCTGGCGAACAAATATGGCCATCGTCTCCACTTCTGGGATCTTCGCGCCCGTCGCAACGTGCAGACTATCGACCTCGGCGCCAATCATCAGATGGCGCTGGAGGTACGGCCGGCGCACGATCCGGTTCGCGAATACGGCTTCGTAGGCGTTGTGGTCGACACCACGAATCTCGAAGCATCGATCTGGACTTGGTGGCGCGAAGGCGGGAAATTCCATGCGGAGAAGACGGCGACGATCCCTCCCGAGCCTGCGCCAAAGGAGAAGCTCCCGCCGCTGCTTCAGGGCTTTGGCGCCGTGCCGCCGCTGGTGACCGACATCGATCTGTCGATGGATGATCGTTTTCTCTATGTCTCGTGCTGGGGCACGGGTGAAATGCGCCAGTACGACGTGAGTGATCCGCGAAAGCCGAAGCTTGCGGGCTCGGTTCACATCGGCGGCATCGCGCGCCGCACCCCCCATCCGAACGGCAAGGCATTTGCGGCCGGTCCGCAGATGGTCGAGATCAGCCGGGACGGCAGGCGGGTGTACTGGACCAATTCGCTCTATTCCACCTGGGATGACCAGTTCTATCCCGATGGCGTTCCGGGTGTGGAAGTCATGGCCAATGTCGGTCACAATGGTGGCCTCGAGCTCGACAAGAACTACTTCGTGAGCTTCCCCGACGGATATCGTGCGCACCAGATTAGGCTGGAGGGCGGCGATTGTTCGACGGACTCCTTTTGCTACCCGTCGGCCTAGATTGGGCACACGCGAGCCAGGGCTGGCTGTGGCTCGCTCTTGTTGCGAGCGGTCTCTATCACGGGGTCAATCCGGGAATGGGCTGGCCGCTCGCCGTTTCGGCCGGGCTCATGGACAAGAGCCCGCGCGCGCTCTTTCGTGCGTTGTGGGCTCTGGCGGCCGGACATCTCCTGGCAACACTTCTCGTACTGCTGCCATTCGCGCTCCTGCTCGTGCTGGCCGAGTGGCAGCGCTCGATCCAGCTCGGCGCGAGCCTTCTCCTCATCGGCTTCGGCGTCTATCGGCTGGTCGAGCGGCGCCATCCGCGCGCGCTGGCACGAATTCCGCCGACGCAATTGGCGCTCTGGTCATTTGCCGTTGCCATTGCTCATGGCGCCGCCTTGATGCTCGTGCCGATCTATCTCGGGCTCTGCCAGGCCTTCGAACTCGATGCCGGCCATGAGGCCGCCGGCGCGTTGATGAAGGCGAGTCTCGGGATGGCGGTGCTGGTGTCTTTGGTGCACGTTGCCGCCATGGTCAGCGCCGGCGGATGCCTGGCATGGCTGGTCTACCGCCATCTGGGATTGAGGTTCGTCTCGCGAAGCTGGTTCAATCTGGATGTAATCTGGTCGACCAGCCTCATTCTGGTTGGCGTTGTGGCGCTCGGCTTCTATCTCGCGAGCTGGCACTGACGCTTACTGCGTCAAGGCCCACTCGCCGATGATGCGGAAGCGAGCTTTGGCGTCATCCTGCTTGAACAGCGCGACGCGATCGATCGCAAGCGTCTTGAGACCGAGAGCAGCAAACCTTTCCCGCAGCATCTGCAGAATCGGCCCGCGCCGCTCCGCGTTAAGCCGCCCCGTCAGCGTCATGTGGAAACGGAATTCCTCCATCACGTAAGGGTAGCCCCAGCGATCGAGATAGTCGCGCTGTCGCTCGTTGAGCTTCTCGGGCTTGCGACGCGCGCGATCCTCTGCCGTCAGGGCGGTGCGAAAGCCATCGAACGCACGGACGCAATCGGCGGCGAGCTCTTGGAGCGCATCGACCGGCTCGGCCGGAATGACCGCGATGAAGCCGCTGATGGCATCGACGACCGGGCGGATCACCGGGATCATCCGCGCCTCGCCGGCGAAGGCCGCGCAGGCCGCCAAGAGCTCCGCCTCTGTCCTGTCCGGCGCGAGCGCCATCGGCGCCTTCAGCGTGCCGTGAAAACCGTACTTGCGGGGATCGGCGGTGATGTCGCGCCAGTCCGGCGCGGGACGCGATGCGTCAGCGGGAAAGGGCAGCTCGTTGCCGGTATAGGCATCGTAGCCGAGCAACTCCGCGCCGAAGCGGGTGAGGGCGCTGTCGACGCCTGCGGCAAAATAGATCGCGTAGCGGGGGAAACTTGTCATCGTCCGAGCATAGCGGGTTTATGCCGCGACGACAGCTTCGCGCGGGGTAGCTGCCATGCCGAGCAACCGCGTCGCGTCGGTGAGATGCACGAGCTTGCCGCCTGATATCACGGCGATCAGCCGCGGCCGCAGCGGCACGCTGTCGTCGACCAGCAGGATGTCCGCGCGTCGGCCTTCCGCGAGCACGCCGCGATCGGCAAGGCCGGCCGCGCGCGCGGGCGCGGCGGAGACCAGGTTCCAGGCCTTGGTCAGCGGCAGCACGCCATCGGCGGCGAGGCGGAACGCAGCGAGCAGCTGCGCGGGATAGTAATAGTCCGAGGCCAGCACTGAGCAGAGCCCTTTGGCAATCATGTCGGATGCCTTGGTCCAGCCGGTGTGGCTGCCACCGCGCTCGACGTTCGGCGCGCCGTAGACGATGGCGTCACCGTGGCTTGCCGCCTCCCGCGCCGTCTCCTCGTTGACCGGAAACTCTGCGATCGCCACGCCCATGGCGCGAAAGCCCTGGCGCATCACCGGCGTCGCATCGTCATGCGAGAGCATCCGCACCTCGGCGGCGCGTGCCGCCGCGGCCAGCCGTGACACGGAAGCCGGCACTTCACTGGCGCGGGAGAGCACACGCTCGACGAGGCGGTCGAACTCCTCGCTCGACAGTCCGGTGCGCTCCACCATGCGATTGCGCTTGCGGGGCTTGGCCATGTCCCCGACCGTGCCGTCCATGTGGTCGTTGAAGGCGAACAGGTCGACGCGGCCCTCGCTGAGCCACTGGCTGATCTCGGTTTCGGCGCCGAGATTGTAGGTCTCGTGGCGCAGGTGAAAGCGGGTGTCGGCGGCGAATTGCGGGCGTTGCCGTTCGATCGCCTCCATCAGGCCGCGCGCATTGTCGGCGCTGCGCAGGCCCGGCTCCCACGAACAGGTCGTGGCGTGAAACACGGTGGTGATGCCGTTGCTGATCGCTTGGCGGTCGCTGTCGGCGAGCGCCACGTCGATCGGAAAGTCGACCCCGGCGCGCGGCATCATCTGCCGCTCGAAGGCATCGCCATGCAGATCGACGATGCCCGGCAGGACCAGCAGATCGCGCGCGTCGATCGCAAGCCGGGCCCGCCCGCGAGACGCATCGATCTCGGCGATGTCCTGTCCGGACAACGCAAGCGACGTCTCCACCAGCTCGGAGCCGATCAGGGTCCGGCCCCCCTCAAGAAAAATGTCTGTCACGCGACCGCGCTTGATTTGCTGCCAAGAGGACCCTTGAGAGAATTCGCTCGTGCTTCATACGTCGTGAGGAAATCTTCAATGCCGAGCTTGCGGAAATCGGGCAATGCTGCACGCAATTTGTTGTGATCCCAATCCCACCAGGCGAGGCTGGCGAGCCGTCCGGCGACGTCTTCCGAGAATCGCCGGCGAACGATGCGCGCCGGATTGCCGGCAACGATGGTGTAGGCGGGCACGTCCCTGGTGACGATGGCGCCGGCCGCGATCACCGCGCCGGTGCCGATGTTGCGGCCCGGCAGCACGATCGCGCCATGGCCGATCCAGACGTCGTGGCCGATATGGACGTGGTGCTGGCGCCGCCAGTCGAAGAATTCCGTGTCGTCGCTCTCGCCTTCGAAGTAGGCGCTCGAACGATAGGTGAAGTGCGCCTGCGTGGCGCGGTGCATCGGGTGATTGCCCGGATTGATTCGCGTCATCGCCGCGATCGAGCAGAATTTTCCGATGGTCGTGTAGGTGATCTGGGCGTCGTTCACGACATAGGAGTAATCGCCCATCGTCACCTCGTGCAGCATCGTGCGCGCACCGACCTCGGTGTAGGCTCCAAGCCTGGTGTCGTGCAGCGTCGCCGAGGGATCGATGGTCGGCTGGACCGAAAGGGCTTTGGCGGCCATGTTGCATCCGAACGAGAGGGCGGGCGTTTCTCTTCGAGCGGCTTGATGACAATGTCATGACGACGTGATGACAGGGGATGAACAGTGGATGAGGTGTGTAGGATCG
This sequence comes from Bradyrhizobium sp. WSM4874, assembly GCF_055811835.1. Lineage (NCBI taxonomy): Bacteria > Pseudomonadati > Pseudomonadota > Alphaproteobacteria > Hyphomicrobiales > Nitrobacteraceae > Bradyrhizobium > Bradyrhizobium sp. WSM4874. Next base: position 196,779 of record NZ_JBVVPR010000009.1, on the reverse strand, counting down.
CCGCACCGCAATGTCCGTGTCACACAAGTGTCAAGCGCCGGCGTTAGCGGTGGGTCCCAGCTACTCTGGAGCCCTGCATGCTGGTGGTTGAAGGTCTGACGTGTCGCTTCGGCGTGAAAGCCGCGGTGGACGATGCCTCGTTTCAAGTTTCTCCCGGCGGTTTCGTCGGCGTGATCGGACGGTCCGGCGCCGGCAAGTCGACCCTGCTGCGGACCATCAACCGTCTCGCGACCCCTTCGCAGGGTCGCATCCTGTTCGACGGCCTCGACGTCACGGCGCTGCGCGGCAAGGAGCTGCGGCAGTGGCGGGCGCGCTCGGCGATGATCTTTCAGCAGTTCAATCTGGTCGGCCGGCTCGATGTCCTCACCAACGTCCTGATGGGTCGGCTTGCGACGATGCCGGCCTGGCGCTCGCTGTCGCAGACCTGGCCCGAGCAGGACAAGGCGCTGGCGATGTCCGCGCTCGAACAGTTCGATATCGCCCCGCTCGCGGCCCAGCGCGCCGATCAGCTCTCCGGCGGCCAGCAGCAGCGCGTCGCGATCGCCCGGGCGCTGGTGCAGCAGCCCGACATCATCCTCGCCGACGAGCCGATTGCCTCGCTCGATCCGCGCAACACCAAGATCGTGATGGATGCCCTGCTGCGGATCAACAAGCACTTCGGCATCACCGTGCTCTGCAATCTGCATTCGCTCGACCTGGCGCGCAGCTATTGCGACCGCCTGATCGGCATGGCGCAGGGTCGCGTGGTGTTCGACGGCGCGCCGGCGGAGTTGACCGAGCACGTTGCGCGCGAGCTCTACGATCTCGAAGCCGCCGATGTCATGGGCGGCATGCCTGCGCCGGTGCGAGAGGGCATTCCGGCGCTTGGAACGGCGGCCGCCGCCTGAGCCGCGCCGCATCAATAGTCACCAGTTTTGCGTCAACCGACCCCAACCGATGAAGAGGGTATCATGATCACTCGCAGATTGATTCTTGCCGGCGCCGCCGCGCTCGCGTTCACGACTTCAGCCTCCGCCGAGGACTGGAAGGCCAAATATCCCGAGCTGACCTTCGCGGTCATTCCGGCGGAAAACGCCTCGGGCGTGACCGAGCGCTGGGCGCCGTTCATGAGCTACCTGTCCAAGGAACTGGGCGTGAAGGTCACGCTGCGCATCGCCAACGACTACGCGGCCGTGATCGAAGGCCAGCGCGCCGGCAACATCCACATCGCGAGCTACGGCTCGGCGTCGTTCGCCCGCGCCCGCCTCACCGGCGTCAAGACCGACGCCTTCGCCAACGACATCAACGCCGACGGCTCCACTGGTTATTACTCGGCGTTCTTCGTCAAGGCGAGCAGCCCCTACAAGAGCATCGACCAGCTCAAGGGCAAGAACCTCGGCCTGGTCGACCCGAACTCGACCTCCGGCAACAACGTGCCGCGCTTCGAGCTCGACAAGATGGGCATCACCGATGCCGACACCTATTTCAGCAAGGTCGTCTTCACCGGCAGCCATGAGAACGCGATCCTGGCGCTGGCGCAGGGCACGGTCGACGTTGCCGCCAACCAGTGGACCAGCGACGACGATTCGACGCTGGCGCAGATGCTGACCAAGGGCATGCTGAAGAATGCCGACGGCTCGGCGATGAAGAAGGACGATTTCCGCATCATCCACAAGTCGGCGCCGATCATCAACGGTCCCTATGCCTACAATTCCGATTTGCCGGAAGAGGCCAAGGCCGCGATCGCGAAGGCGTTCTTCGACGCGCCGGCCAAGGACAAGGCTGCGTTCGATCGCCTCCAGGACGGCCAGAAGAAGGGGTTTCATCCCGCGACCACCAAGGATTGGGATGGCACGATCGAGCTGATCAAGTTCGTCGATGCGCTGCGTAAGAAGAAGGCGTCCTGAGTTTCGGGACGACGCACTGGAGCCGGGTCGATGGACCCGGCTCTTTCTCTTTGATTGACCATTTTTCCTGGCCAAGATGACCGTCGCGGTTTCGATCCTTCCCGAGCAGCAGCTCGCCGTGCTCAACGCCGCCTATCGCCAGGCGGTCGCGCGCAAGCGGCTCCGACTCCTCTTTGGAGTCGTGATCTTCGCCGCAGCACTGCTTCTCGCGGCGATCGGCGCGGAAGTGAATCTGCGCACGCTGTTCGCCCATTACGGCAATTTCATCAGCTATTTCGACCGCATCCTCACACTCGACACCGGCCAGCGGGTCTGGACCGATGTCGGCGAATGGCTCTGGGGCTGGCGCAAATGGTTGAAGATGCTGGGCGAGACCCTGCTGATCTCCTATGTCGGCACACTGATCGGCGCGACTTTTGCTTTTTGCCTGAACTTCTTCGCGGCTGAAAACACCTCGCCCGCGCCCTGGGTGCGTTTCGTGGTGCGGCGTCTGCTCGAATTCGCGCGCACGGTGCCCGGCATCGTGTTTGCGCTGATCTTCGTGATCGCGTTCGGCCTCGGACCGATGGCGGGCGTGCTGGCGATCGCGATTCACTCCACCGGCGCGCTCGGAAAGCTGTTCTCGGAGATCGTCGAGAACGCCGACATGAAACCGGTCGAAGGCGTCCGCTCGACCGGCGCGAGCTGGCTCTCCTGCATGCGCTTCGCCATCCTGCCGCAGGTCACGGCAGGCTATGCCAGCTACGCGCTGCTGCGTTTCGAGATCAATGTCCGCGAGGCCTCCGTGATGGGCTTCGTCGGCGCCGGTGGCATCGGCCAGGAGCTCGTCGTCGCCATCCGCAAGTTCTACTACTCCGACGTCAGCGCGATCCTGCTTACCATCATCGTCACGGTCTTCATCATCGACATCAGCACCGGCTGGCTGCGCGGCCGACTGTTCGGCAAGGAGGCGCGGACGTGACGGGGCCGCAGGACATTGACACCGCGTCGCTTCGCGCGCGCTACCCCGATGTGTTCGACCGGCCGGCCTCGGCGCGGCTCGCCATGCCGGCGATGATCGTCGCGGCGCTCACGATCCTGGTTTATGGCCTCATCGATCTCGATTTTTCGCCGTCGCGGTTCGTCGCGGGGCTCAGCCAGCTCGGCTGGATCAGCCTGATGATGATCCCGCCGGATCCCGGCTCGTCGCTGCCGATCTATCTGAAGGCGCTGGGCGAGACGCTGTCGATCGCGCTGCTCGGCACGACGCTTGCGGCCGTGTTCGCGCTGCCAGTCAGCCTGCTTGCCGCGCGTAACGTCGTGCCGTCGAGCATTTTGCGCTTCCCGATTCGACGTTTCCTGGATTCGATCCGCGGCGTCGACACGCTGATCTGGGCGCTGGTGTGGATCAACGTGGTCGGGCTCGGCCCGTTTGCCGGCGTGCTCGCCATTGCCGTGTCGGATTTCGGTGCCTTCGGAAAGCTGTTTTCGGAGGCGATCGAGGGCGCCGACCAGAAGCAGGTCGAGGGCATCCGCGCCTCCGGCGGCAGCGCGCTGCACGAGATTCGCTTCGGCCTGCTGCCGCAGGTCCTGCCTGTGATCGCCGGGCAGGTGCTCTATTTCATCGAATCCAACACGCGCTCGGCCACCATCATCGGCATCGTCGGCGCCGGCGGCATCGGCCTCCAGCTCGCCGAGCAGATTCGCGTGCTGGAATGGCAGAAGGTGTCGTTTCTGATCCTGATGATCCTGGTCGCGGTCGCCGCGATCGATTTCGTCTCGGGCAAACTCCGCTTCGCGATCATCGGCCGAAGGGCGGTGGCGTAACTTTCTTCCTTCTCCTCTTAGGGGAGAGGGGCGGAGAACAGCCCGCTCACCCGTTCTCCACCAGAAACTCCACCCGCTCCGCGGCAAAGCGCGAATGCTTGGTCACCAGCGGCTTACCGTCGAGATCGTGGTCGGTGGCGTCGACCACCAGGATCGGCCGTCCCAGCGCCAGATCGAGCCGTGCGGCGTCGGTTGCATCGACAATGCCGGCGGTGATCCGGGTCGCGCCGCGGCGATAGTCGCGGACGCCGTAATGCTCGAGCAATTTCGTCATGGAGCGGGTCGCGGCAAAGATCTCGCCCGCACCCGGGAACAGCTGCGCCGACAGCCACGTCGTGGAGACGCAGATCGGCGTGCGGTCGGCGAGGCGCATCGCCTCGATCCGCACCAACGGTGCGCCGGCCTTCAATCCAAGTTCGCGCGCGAGTTCGCGGGTCGCGACATCATCGGACGCCTCGATCAACCGGCCATGCGGTTCGCGGCCGTCGGCGCCGACGATCTCGGAGAAACGGGTCCGCGAGCGCAGTGGATAGGCGAGCTTCTGCGCCTCGACATAGGTTCCGCTGCCGCGTTCGGCCCGCACGATGCCGCGCTCGGCAAGCGCTGCCAGCGCGCGCCGCACGGTGTGGCGGTTCACGCGATAGGTTTCGGCGATCTCCACCTCGCCCGGCAGCTTGTCGCCGGCCGCAAAGCGGCCGTCGGCGATGCCGCGCTCGATGCCGTCGGCAACGAGGCGCCACAACGCGACGCCGGAGGAAGCTGTGTCCTGCATGCTCATGTGGCCGGCAAGCTACTCCAGAAATCACGCCTTTGTCACGAAACAGTCATGGCGCTCCGGTATCAAGTTGTCTAGTATCATAGACAACTTGGATTCGGCAAGTTCTGCAGAAAAGTTCGGTGGATCTGGTGACCCAGCACAACAATCAGCAAGCCCAGCGCCAGGCCGCAATGGCCGTGCTGGCGCACGCGGAGGCGGGCGAGATCGCCGCTCGCCTCCGCGCTCTCGCCCTGCCGGCGCATCAGGATCTGCGTGCGCCGGAAAACGGCCTCGTCATGCTGCGTGGCCGCGTCGGTGGCGACGGTGCGCCGTTCAATCTCGGCGAAGCCGCGGTGTCGCGCGCTGCGGTGCGGCTTGCGAGCGGCGAGGTCGGCTTCGGTTACACGCTCGGTCGCGACGGTGAGAAGGCGCGGCTGATCGCGCTGTGCGATGCGCTGGTGCAGTCCAGTGATTTCAGTGGCGCGGTTGAGCGGGAAATCATCGCGCCATTGCGTGAGCAGCTGATGATCAGGCGCAAGCAGGTGGCGGCCGAGACCGCTGCGACGAAGGTTGATTTCTACACCATGGTGCGCGGTGAAGGGTGAGATCATGACCACGATTGCGGAACTGCCGCCGGGGTTCGCCGACAAGGTGCTGTCGGCGCAATCGACCTTTCGCTCGGTCATGGACGCGATGGCGCGGCCGGGCTCGGTCCAGCGCATCGTGCCGACATCAGGAGCGCCTCAGACGATGATGCGCGGCACGGCCGCGATCGCGCTGACGCTGTTCGATCACGACACGCCGCTCTGGCTCGATGCGCGCATGTCGGAAAGCACAGACGTCATGAAATGGCTGAAATTCCACACCGGCGCGCCGGTGGTGCAGGATTCCTCGATCGCGAGCTTCGCCCTGATCAGCGACGGCGGGGAACTGCCTTCGCTCGAGCGCTTCGCGCTGGGCACCAGCGAATATCCGGATCGGTCGACGACGTTGATCCTTCAGGTCGAGAACCTGGATTCGGGGCGCAGCTTCGAGCTGCGTGGTCCCGGGATCGACGGCGTCGCGACGCTCCAGGCGTCGATCAAGCCGTTCGACCTGTTCGAGCGCCTGCGCGTCAACGAAACGCTGTTTCCGCGGGGCGTCGATGTGGTGCTGGTCGCCGATGACGCCGTGGTTGCGATCCCGCGCACCACGCGTGTCGTGAGCAAGGGAAGCTAACTATGTATGTCGCAGTCAAAGGCGGCGAGCGCGCCATCGAGAACGCCCATCGCCTGCTCGCCAGTGCGCGGCGCGGTGACCAAAGCGTGCCGGAAATTTCCCTCGACCAGATCTCCGAGCAGCTCGGCCTCGCCGTGGACCGCGTCATGAGCGAAGGCTCGCTCTATGACCGCGAGCTCGCGGCGCTCGCCATCAAGCAGGCGCGCGGCGATCTGATCGAGGCGATCTTCCTGGTCCGCGCCTTCCGCGCCACGCTGCCGCGCTTCGGCGCCAGCGAGCCGGTCGAGACCGGCGCGATGCGGGTGCAGCGGCGGGTGTCCTCGACCTTCAAGGACATTCCCGGGGGCCAGATCCTCGGCCCGACTTTCGATTATACCCACCGCCTGCTCGATCCCTCGCTCGCCGAGGGCTTTGTGCCGGAAGCGCCGGCGACGGCCGAAGCATCCACGGCGCCGACGCCGCGGGTGACCGACATTCTCGGCCGCGACGGGCTGATCGAATCCTCGCCGCAAGCGGAAGAGGGCGCCAGCGTCGGCGATCTCACCCGCGAGCCGCTGAACTTTCCGGCGGATCGTGACCTGCGCCTGCAAAATCTCGCGCGTGGCGACGAAGGGTTTCTGCTGGCGATGGGCTATTCCACCCAGCGTGGTTACGGGCGCAACCATCCCTTTGCCGGCGAGATTCGCTTCGGCGAGGTCGAGGTCGAATTTTCGGCTGAAGACGTCGGCTTCGCCGTGCCGCTCGGCTCGATCGAGCTCACCGAGTGTCAGATGGTCAACCAGTTCAAGGGCTCCGCGACCGAAGCGCCGTGCTTCACGCGCGGTTATGGCCTCGCCTTCGGCCAGAGCGAGCGCAAGACCATGTCGATGGCGCTGGTCGACCGCGCGTTGCGTGCCCGCGAGCTCGGCGAGGAGGCACTCGCCCCGGCGCAAGACGAGGAATTCGTGATGTCGCATTCGGACAACGTCCAGGCGACCGGCTTCGTCGAGCATCTCAAGCTGCCGCATTATGTCGACTTCCAGTCCGAGCTCGGCCTGTTGCGCAAGCTGCGCAGGGAATTCACTGATGCCAATGCGCCCGACGCCATGAAGGAGGCCGCGGAATGAACGCGCCCGCCTACAATTTCGCCTATCTCGACGAACAGACCAAGCGGATGATCCGCCGGGCGATCCTCAAGGCGATCGCGATCCCCGGCTATCAGGTGCCGTTCGCCAGCCGCGAGATGCCGATGCCCTATGGCTGGGGCACCGGCGGCGTCCAGGTCACCGCTGCGATCCTCGGGCCGCAGGACGTGCTGAAGGTGATTGACCAGGGCTCCGACGACACCACCAACGCGATCTCGATTCGCAAATTCTTTGCCAAGACCGCCGGCGTCGCCACGACGACGGCGACTGAAGATGCGACCGTGATCCAGACCCGTCACCGCATTCCGGAGACGTCGCTGCACGAAAATCAGGTTCTGGTCTATCAGGTGCCGATCCCGGAGCCTTTACGTTTCCTCGAGCCGCGCGAGACCGAAACGCGGCGCATGCACGCGCTCGCCGAATACGGCCTCATGCATGTGAAGCTCTACGAGGACATCGCCCGCTTCGGCCACATCGCGACGGCTTATGCCTATCCGGTGAAGGTCAACGCGCGCTATGTCATGGACCCGTCGCCGACGCCGAAATTCGACAATCCCAAGATGGACAATTGCCCGGCGCTGCAATTGTTTGGCGCCGGCCGCGAGAAGCGGATCTATGCGATCCCGCCCTATACGCAAGTCGTGTCGCTCGACTTCGAGGACCATCCCTTCGAGCCCTATCGCTTCAATGCGCCCTGCGCGCTGTGCGCCGCGGAAAATTCCTATCTCGACGAGATCGTCACCGACGACAAGGGCGGGCGCATGTTCGTCTGCTCCGACACCGATTATTGCGAGGGCCGCCAGGCCGCCGGCCATCACGGCAGCCTCAGCGCCGCGCCGTACAAGGACAAGGCGCAGGAGGCATCGAATGGCTGATCAAGACATGCTCGAGAATGACGAGCCACTGCTCGTTGCCGAGTCGCTCAGCAAATCTTATGGCCGCATCGCCGCGTGCCGCGATGTCTCGTTCTCGCTCTATCCCGGCGAAGTGCTGGCAATCGTCGGCGAATCCGGCTCGGGCAAATCGACCCTGCTGCAGCTCCTGTCGGGCCAGCTCGCGGCCAGCGGCGGCCAGGTGTCCTATCGGATGCGCGACGGCGTCGCCCGCGATCTCGCCACGCTGGGCGAGGCCGAACGACGCTTCCTGTTCCGCACCGATTGGGGCTTCGTCCACCAGGACCCCGCGCAGGGACTGCGCATGGCGGTCTCGGCCGGCGCCAATGTCGGCGAGCGGCTGATGGCGGTGGGCTGGAATCACTACGGTCGCATCCGCGATACCGCGTCGGACTGGCTGACCCGCGTCGAGATCGACATCGCACGCATCGACGATGCGCCGCGGACCTATTCCGGCGGCATGCGCCAGCGTCTCCAGATCGCCCGCAACTTGGTCACCGAGCCGCGGCTGGTGTTCATGGACGAGCCGACCGGCGGCCTCGATGTTTCCGTGCAGGCCCGCCTGCTCGACCTCGTGCGCAGCCTGGTCGCCGAGCTGCATCTCGCGGTCATCATCGTCACCCATGATCTCGCGGTCGCGCGCCTGCTGTCGCACCGCGTGATGGTGATGAAGGGCGGCCGCGTCATCGAGACGGGCCTCACCGATCAGGTGCTCGACGATCCCCGCGAGCCCTACACCCAACTCCTCGTCTCCTCGATTCTGCCGCCATGAGCCTTCCAGGAAGAGTTTTCCAATGACCGCCATGATCGACATCACTGATGCCAACAAGAGCTTTACGATGCACCTGCAGGGCGGCATCGAATTGCCTGTTGTCAGCGGCGTGACCTTCCACGTCAACCCGGGCGAATGCGTCGTGCTGTCGGGGCCATCAGGCGCCGGAAAATCATCGATCCTGAAGATGATCTTCGGCAATTATCGCTGCGACTCCGGCCGCATCGGCATTCGCCATCGCGGCGAGGTGATCGATCTCGCTACCGCCGAGCCGCGGGAGGTCCTCAACATCCGCCGCGCCACCATCGGCTATGTCAGCCAGTTCCTGCGCGCGGTGCCGCGGGTTGCCACCATCGACGTGGTCGCCGAGCCCCTGATCGTCAACGGTCTGGCGCGCGCTGAGACGCAAGCCCGTGCTGGCGAATTGCTGCATCGGCTCAATATCCCCGAGCGGCTCTGGCAGCTTCCGCCCGCGACCTTCTCCGGCGGCGAGCAGCAGCGCGTCAACATCGCGCGCGGCTTCATCTCGGATCTGCCGATCCTGCTGCTCGACGAGCCCACCGCCTCGCTCGACGCCGCCAACCGCGCCGTCGTGGTCGAGTTGGTCGCCGAGAAGAAGCGCCAGGGCGTCGCCATGGTCGCCATTGTCCATGACGACGAAATCCGTCATCAGATTGCCGATCGCATCGTCGACGTCACCAGCTTCGCCGCTGCGGCCTGAAGGAAATGGACATGAGCGTCAAGAAGGACACCGTGATCGCCAACGCCAGGATCGTGCTGGCGGACCGGGTGATCGAGCAGGGCTGGCTCGCTCTCGCCGATGGACGCATCGCCGAGATCGGCGAGGGCAGGGCGCCTGCGGGCGCCGAAGATGCCGGCGGCGACCTCATCATGCCCGGCTTGATCGAACTCCACACCGACCACCTCGAGGCGCATTATGTGCCGCGGCCAAAAGTGTTCTGGAATCCGGTCGCTGCCGTCGTCTCCTATGACGGCCAGCTCGCGACCTCCGGCATCACCACGGTGTTCGACTCGCTTCGGGTCTGGCGCGAGGATGGCGCCGAGGAAGTTGATGGACGCGCCGGCGTGCTTGCGGCGGCGATCACGACCGCGCGCGATGCCGACCTGCTGCGCGCCGATCACTTCCTGCATCTGCGCTGCGAAATCCCGATGCCGAGCGTGGTCGAGGAGGCCAGGGAGCTGATCGATCGTCCCGACGTGCGGCTGATGTCGCTGATGGACCACACCCCCGGCCAGCGCCAGTTCCGCGACGAAGGCAAGCTGCGCGACTATTATCGCGGCAAGGGCGGCGGCAAGACCGACGCCCAACTCGACGAACTGTTCGCGAAGCGTTTCGAGTATCAGAAGGCCTATGCCGCGACCAACGTGCGCGAGATCGTGGCGCTGGCACATAAGTACAAGATCCCGCTGGCGAGCCATGACGATACCACCGAGGAGAACGTCGTGGACGCCGTGCGCGATGGCGTTTCGGTGGCGGAATTTCCGACCACGCTGGAGGCCGCGCGCGGCCTGCACGAGGCCGGCATCGACATCCTGATGGGCGCGCCGAACGTCGTGCGCGGCGGCTCGCATTCCGGCAACATCGCCGCGGTCGATCTCGCCCGCGAAGGCCTGCTCGACATCCTGTCGTCGGACTACATTCCCTCGAGCCTTCTGATGGCTGCGCTGCATTTGCCCGAGCACGTGCCCGCGATCAGCCTTGCGGCGGCGATCCGCACCGTGACGAAGGCGCCCGCCGAGGCGGTCGGCCTGTCCGACCGCGGTGAGATTTCCGTCGGCAAGCGTGCCGATCTGATTCGCGTGCACGTCGCAGGCCACGTCCCCGCGGTCCGCAGTGTCTGGCGCGAAGGGAGCCGCGTCGCATGAGCGATACCGTCACCGTGGCGGGAAAGACGACGGGTGCGATCGGGCCCGGGCGGCTCGTGCTCGTGGTCGGTCCGAGCGGTGCCGGCAAGGATACGCTGCTGCGGCTGGCGCGGGCGGCGTGCATCGAGGATCACGACATCGTCTTCCCGCGCCGTCTCGTGACGCGCGAATCCTCGGCCGACGAAGACAATATTGCGGTGAGCCCTGACGAATTCCGTCGCGCGCACGAGCATGGCGAATTCGCCGTGCATTGGGAGGCGCATGGGCATTGCTACGCGCTGCCGCTCGACCTCAACGACGACATTCGTGCCGGACGCGCCGTCGTCGCCAATGTTTCGCGCACGGTGATCGGCGCGCTGCGCCAGACCTATGCAAGCGTCGTGGTAGTCGCGGTCACTGCGCCGCCGGATGTGCTGGCGCAGCGGCTTGCCGCCCGCGCCCGGCACAGTGACGGCAATATCGCGGAACGGCTGACGCGCAGCGTCGACGACGCATCGGCGCAGGCCGATGTCACCATACTCAACGCGGGCAGCGCGGAGTATCATGGCCGTCAGCTTCTGCGCGTGATCAGGAATCAAGGCTGGCTCGAATAGCCGGCACAGCAAGGAGACTGGAATGTCGGTGATCGAAACGGTCGAGCAGCTGGAGGCCATCTACGGCGTCACCAACGACGCCTCGACCGTGAAAGTCGCCGACCACGTCACCCCGCTCTATCGCGTCTTCATCGAAAAGGCGCCGTTCGCCGCACTCGCCACCATCGGACCCGAGGGGATCGACTGCTCGCCGCGCGGCGATCTCTCCGGCTTCGTCCGCATTCACGATCCGAAGACGCTGATGCTGCCGGATCGCCGCGGCAACAACCGGGTCGATTCCTTGCGCAACATCGTGCGCGACCCACGGGTGTCGCTGATGTTCCTGATCCCCGGCTCCGGCAATGCGGTCCGCGCCAATGGTCGGGCGCATCTCTCCATCGATCCCGAGCTGCTCGCCTCTTTCAAGGTTGGCGGCAAGGCGCCGCGCAGCGTCATGGTGATGACGGTCGACGAAATCTACTTCCAGTGCGCCCGCGCCATCGTCCGTTCCGACCTCTGGAATCCCGACAAGCGCATCGACCCCAAGACGCTGCCGACGCCCGGCCAGATCCTCGCCGAGATGAGCGAGAACAGGGTCGGCGGCGCGGAGTACGATCGCATCTGGCCCGAGCGTGCGGCCGCGACGATGTGGTGAGTTCGTTCTTCCCCTCTCTCCCTGCGGGAGAGGGTGGCTCGCCGCGTAGCAGCGAGACGGGTGAGGGGTCTCTGTCCTCACGGAAAACGTTATGCGCGGACACAACCCCTCATCCGGCGCTTCGCGCCACCTTCTCCCGCAAGGGGAGAAGGGAAGAAGGGGGAGAACGTGCTCTCCGAGCGGAGCCGGCGCGCGAATTGATCAACTCCGGCGGCGCGCCCTGGTGCGTGCCGCCTTCTTTGCGGCGGTGGAGCGCGCCTTGGCGCCCTTGGTGCGGCTCGCCTTGCGCGCGGTGGCTGAACGCGACGCGGCGGATCGCTGGCTCGCGGCACGCTTGCCCTGTTTCGACAGTGCACTGCGCGACGCGGTCGAGCGCGGCTCCTTCTTCAAAACCTTTTCGACGGCTCGCGATACGCGCGGCCGGCGTTTCGGGGTGCGCTTGCCCTGACCGACCTCATAGGCATATTTGGCGCTGCGTCGCGTCGCCTTCTTGACGCGCCCTTTTCGCGGCGGCGGGAGATCGACGCCGGCGCGGCGCGCTTCGGACAGACCGATGGCGATGGCCTGTTTCGTCGAGCGCGCGCCATGCTTGCCCTTGCGGATCTTGTCGATCTGGTCCTTGACGAATTCGCCGGCCTGCGTGGTTGCCGATTTACCGGCACGCTTGTCTTGCCTGGCTTTGCGAATGACTTCCTGTCTTGGCATGGGTCCTGTTCCCTCTGGATCTTCACAGGGATATCTGACCGCAACGCGCAAGATGGACGATTGATCCTTTCAGTTCCTGAGCGCCACCAGCAGTTCATCCGGGCGCTCGGCCATGATCATGTGACCGGCGCCGGGTACCACGACGGTCTTCGCATGCGGGATCGCCGCCGCGAGTGCCTTGCCGGCCTTCACCGGCGTCATCATGTCCCGCTCGCCGAGGATGAGCGTCGTGGGCACCTTCACGCTCGCGGCTGCTTGAAGCGCATTCGCGTAAGCATTGCAGGCCGACAAATCCCTGAACAGCACGCCCGGCTCGCAGTGTTTCAACACAGCCTGCGCTCCGCCATGCATCCACAGGCCCGGTGCGAGGCTGCCGCCGATCTCGGCGTTGAAGCCGAGGCCCCAGATCGAGACCATGTCGTTTGCATCCTGCGAATTGGCTTCGGCCGCCTTCAGCAGATCCGGGCCGACCGTCATGGTCGCGGCCGTGCCGATCAGGCTGAGCGCGGACACCTTGTCGGGGTGACGTGCGGCCGTCTCCAGCGAGATTAGCGAGCCCATGGAATGGCCGATCAGATGCGCTTTCGTAACTCCGGCCGCATTGAGCAGGGCCGCCGTCCAGTCGGCCATCTCGGCGATGCTGCCGAGCGACGGTCCGGGCGAGCGGCCGTGGCCGGGCATATCAGGCGCCAGCACGCCAAATCCGTGATGGGCGAACCAGCGGGTGTGCAGCGCCCAGGTCGAATGATCGAAGCCGGCGCCATGGAGGAAGACGACCGCGGGCAGGGATCTGTCGAAGTCGCGGCCGCCGGTTGCGACCAGCACTTCGGCGCCGTTGACGGAGAGCTTCATGGTGTCAGACCTTTTGCGAGATGCGCAGCGCCTGCGCGAGATCGTCGATGATGTCGCTTGCGGTCTCGATGCCGACCGAGAGCCGCACGAGCTCCTCGCCGATGCCGGAGGCCTTGAGCTGCTCGGCGTCCATCTGCTGGTGCGTTGTTGACGCCGGGTGGATCACCAGCGTCTTGGCGTCGCCGACATTGGCGAGATGGCTGATCATGCGCAGCGATTCGATGAACTTGCGGCCAGCAGGCCGGCCGCCCTTGATGCCGAAGGAGACGATCGAGCCGGCGCCGCGCGGCAGCAGTGTCTTTGCCAGCTGGTAGTCCGCGTGGTCCTCGAGCGAGGGATGCAGCACCCAATCCACGGCCTTGTTGGCTTTCAGCGCCTCCAGCACGAGGTGCGTGTTCTGCATGTGGCGATCCATGCGCACGCCGAGCGTCTCCACGCCTTGCAACAGCTGGAACGCGTTGGTCGGCGACAGACAGGCGCCGAAATCGCGCAGGCCTTCGGTGCGTGCGCGCATGATGAAGGCGGCCGAGCCGAACTGCTCGTCGAAGACGATGCCGTGATAGCCGCCATAGGGCTCGGTCAGTACGCCGAATTTTCCGGATGAACGCCAATCAAACCGGCCGCCATCGACGATGGCGCCGCCGATCGCGATGCCGTGGCCGCCGATCCATTTGGTCGCCGAGTGCATGACGATGTCGGCGCCGAGCTCGATCGGGCGGCTGAGATAGGGCGTGGCAAACGTGTTGTCGATCAGCAGCGGAATTTTCGCATCATGCGCGATCGCCGCGACCTTCGGAATATCAAGCACCTCGAGCCCGGGATTGCCGATGGTCTCGCCGATCACCAGCTTCGTGTTCGGCCTGATCGCCGCGCGAAAAGCGTCGAGATCGCGCGGCTTGACGAAGCTGGTGGTGATGCCGAAGCGCGGCAGCGTGTGCGCCAGCAGGTTGATGGTGCCGCCATAGAGCGAGCTCGACGCGACGATATGGTCGCCGGCGTTCAGAAGCGTCGCGATGGCCAGATGCAGCGCGGCCATGCCGCTCGCGGTGCAGATCGCGCCGACGCCGCCCTCCAGCGCCGCCAGCCGTTCCTCGAGCACGCCCGTGGTCGGATTGGAGATGCGCGTATAGATGTGGCCGGCGCGCTCGAGATTGAACAACGCTGCGGCGTGATCGGAATCCTGGAACACGTAGGACGTGGTCTGGTAGATCGGCACGGCGCGGGCGCCGGTCGCGGGATCCGGATGCTGGCCCGCATGCAGGCTCAGGGTCTCGAAGGCGGGCGGTTTTGGCGCGGGCATGCGGGGCCTCGTTGCTCGGTCGGCGGAGGCGGCCCTTGTGCCACAAAACGGCGCGCGAAGTCAGCCCATTGACAGCGTTGTCTAACCCCGGATCGCCTGCTCGATCATCCGCGCCTCTCGCAGCAGGATCTCCGCGACCTCCTGTTCGCGGCGTGGGCCGAGCCTCGTGCGAACGGCGGAGACGGTCATCGCGGCAGCGGGGCGGCCGTCCGGGGTCTTGATCCAGGTGGAGATCGATTTCGTGCCCTGCACGAGACCAATTTCCCTCATACCGTACCCCAGCCGTCTTGCGGCGGTGACCTGGCCCAGCACCGTCGCAGCGTCGGTCCGATAGGCCTCGAATCGCTTCTCATTGGCTGCGACGATTTTGCGCGCTTCCTGGGCCGGCATCGCGGCGAGAATGGCGACGCCTGCGCTGGAGACGCCGAGCGGCCGGCGCGCGCCGACTTCGATCGACAGCACCTGGATCGGATAGATGCCGATCCTGCGATCGACGCACAGCGTGTCGTTGCCGGTCCGAACCGTCAGGAACAGCGTGTCGCCGATCTCGGTGGAGGCGCGTTGCAGCGACGGATTTGCGGCGATCAGCAGCCGCGACGGCCGGGCCCGTGCGAGCGCGAGCTCCGGCACCTGGTTGCCGATCGCGTAGCGCCCGGTTTTGTCGTGTCGTTCGACTATGCCTTCCTCGATCAGCACGTGGACGATGCGGTGCACGGTCGGGCGGGTGAGGCCGGTGGCCCGCACCACTTCGGCCAGCGGGACGCCGTCTTCGCGGCCGGCGGCGAGAATGCGCAACACCGCGAGTGCGCGCCGGATCGCCTGTGCGCCCTGTCGCGGCTCCGTCATGCGCGGGTGGATTTCGCGGAAGTCGTGTTGTCCATAATATGGACAAGAACGCCACAATTCACTCGACAGGTAAAGCGCGCATCTGGAGATTGCACTCCGAATCGAGATGCCGTGTACGAATTCAGGCAAATCGACGTAAAATTGGAAGCGCCGCCGGGAGGTTAACATGAGATTAATCTGGATTGCCATAGCTGCCGCAGCGGCGATGTTGACGGGACCGGCGTCGGGCCAGCAATGGCCGTCGCGCAACGTCAAGCTGATCGTGCCCTATCCGGCCGGCGGCAATGTCGACAGCGCCGCGCGCATTATCGCCGACAAGCTCCAGGAAAAGCTCGGCCAGCCCTTCATCATCGAGAACAAGGCGGGTGCCGGCGGCATGATCGCGGGCGAGGCCTTCGCGAAATCCGCGCCCGACGGCTACACGCTGTTCGTCGGCGCCAACGGCCCGGTGCTGTTCGCGACCGAAATCAACAAGCGCGACGTCTACAGCTGGAAGAAGGACTTCCTGCCGATCACGACGATCTCGATGACGCCGCTGGTGCTCGAGGTTCATCCTTCCGTGCAGGCGACGAATTTCAAGGAATTCATCGACCTCGCCAAGCGCGAGCCCGGCAAGCTGACGATGGCCTCGCCCGGTCCCGGCACCACCAACCATCTGCTCAGCGAGCTGATGCAGTCCAGCCTCGATCTGCAATGGGTCACCGCGCACTATCGCGGCAATGCGCCAGCGGTCAACGATCTGCTCGGCGGGCAGGTGCAGTTCGCGTTCGACCAGCTCACGGTGAGCCTGCAGCATATCAAGGCCGGCCTGTTCCGGGCGCTGGCCGTCACCAGCCCGCATCGCCTGAAGTCGCTGCCCGACGTGCCGACTTTCGCCGAGCTCGGCTACAAGGACTTTGACGGCCAGACCTTCACCGGCCTGTTCGCACCGGCAGGCACGCCGGCGCCCGTGATCGACAAGCTGCACGAGGCGCTGACCGCGATCCTGAAGGACCCGGCCGTGGTCGACAAGTTCGAGAAGCTCGGTGGGGAAGCTGTCGCGATGACGCCGGACGAATTCAAGGCCTATCTCGCGCGCGAGGACGCCAAATGGATTCCGATCGTGCGCAAGGCCAACATCAAGGCGGATTGATCGATGCGGATCGACCCCAGCGAGCTCGGCGCCGAGCGCATCTACCGGCTGATGACCGGCATCGTGGTGCCGCGTCCGATCGCCTGGGTGACGAGCCTGTCGCGCTCAGGCGTGCTCAACCTCGCGCCGTTCAGCGCCTTCACCTTCGTCTCGCAGAAGCCGCCGATGCTGGCCATCAGCGTCGGCCGCAAGGGCGCCGACTACAAGGACACCGCGCACAACATTCTGGACACCGAGGAATACGTCATCCACATCGCCGATACCCCATTGATGCAAGCCGTGCACGATTCGTCGGTCGAGCATCCGCCTGAGATCAGCGAGGTCGCGGAGCTCGGGCTGGAGACGATCGCGAGCGAGCGCATCAAGGTGCCGCGGCTCAGCATCGCACCGGTTGCGATGGAATGCCGCTTCCGGCAGTGCCTCGAATTCGGCGACGCCCGCAGCCGCCTCATCGTGGGCGAGGTCGTGATGTTCCACCTCCGCGACGGCCTCGTGAACGACGGCAAGGTCGAAACCGCAGCGCTCGATCCGATCGCGCGCATCGGCGGACCGCGCTACGCCCGGCTCGGCGAGATCGTGACGCTGCGCGGCGTGTTCCAGACTCCCAAATCGAAAGACTGAGCGCGCTGCCCCGCGCGCGCCCCAAGACCGTTGGAGAAAAACCATGCGACTCCTAAGTTATCTCGTGGACGGAGAGCCGCGCTACGGTGCCGCCATCGACGGCGGCGTCGTCGACCTGACCCGGCGGATCGGCCGTGACTTCTCCGACGTCAGGGCGCTGATCGCGGCCAATGCGCTGGCCGACGCGCAGGAAGCCGTAGCCGGACAAAAGCCGGACTACGCACTCGACGATCTCGTGCTGCTTCCGCCGGTGCTGGCGCCGGAAAAGCTCTGGTGCATCGGTGTCAATTACGCCGAGCGCAATGCGGAGTATAAAGACAGCTCCGACCTGCCCAAATATCCCAGCCTGTTCGTGCGCAGCATGTCCTCGATGACAGGCTCCGGTCAGCCGCTGGAGAAGCCTGAGATCTCCGATCAGCTCGACTACGAAGGCGAGCTCGTCATCGTGATCGGCCAGGGTGGCCGGCACATCCCGCGCGAAAAGGCCTGGTCCTACATTTTCGGCATGACGCTGTGCAACGAGGGCACGATCCGCGACTGGCTGCGCCACGGCAAGTTCAATGTCACGCAAGGCAAGAATTTCGACCGCTCCGGCAGCATCGGTCCGTGGATCGTCACATCGGACGAGCTCGACCCGCGCGGGCCTCATGACATCGTCACGCGCGTGAACGGCGAGGTGCGGCAGCAGGACACCACCGAGCGGCTGATGTTCCCGTTCGATTTTCTGATCTCCTATCTCTCGACCTTCGCAACCCTCAAGCCCGGCGACATGATCGTGACGGGCACGCCGACCGGGGCAGGCGCCCGCTTCGACCCGCCGCGCTGGCTGACAGTCGGCGATGTCGTCGAGGTCGAATCCGGCCGCATCGGCGTGCTGCGCAATACCGTGGCCGCGGAGAGTTAAACCATGCTGGATACTCCCACGATCGAACGCCTTGCCGCGCGCCTCGACGAGGCCGAGCGCACCAAGACGCTGATCACGATGTTCACGAAAGATTATCCCGATTTCAGCATTGAGGATGCCTATGCCGTTCAGCGCGCCTGGACCAAGCTCCAGCTCGGTCGCGGCCGGGTCATCAAGGGCCACAAGATCGGCCTGACCTCGAAGGCGATGCAGAACGCGGTCGGGATTTCCGAGCCCGACTACGGCGTGCTGTTCGCCGACATGTTCTATGCCGATGCCACGCCGATTCCGTTCGACCGCTTCCACGCGCCGCGAATCGAGGTCGAGCTCGCTTTCGTGCTGAAGGCGCCGCTGCGCGGGCCCGATTGCACCATCTTCGACGTGCTCAACGCCACCGATTACGTGACCCCGGCGCTGGAGATTCTGGAGACGCGCATGCACCGCGTCGATCCCGAGACCGGCAAGGCGCGAAAGGTCATGGACACGATCTCGGACAACGCGGCGAACGCCGCGCTGGTGCTCGGCGGCCGGCCGTTCCGTCCGATGGATGCGGACATGCGCTGGATCGGCGCGCTGCTGTTCCGCAACGGCGAGGTCGAGGAAACAGGGCTTGCCGCCGGCGTGCTCAATCATCCCGCCAATGGCATCGCCTGGCTCGCCAACCGCCTTGCGCCGCATGACGAACATCTGGCCGCCGGCGAGGTGGTGCTGGCCGGATCGTTCACGCGTCCGGTCGACATCCGCCGCGGCGACACTTTTCATGCCGATTATGGCGCGTTCGGCTCGGTGTCGTGCCAGTTCGTCTGAACCAATAACCAAGAGGGAGCGCATCATGACCGGTCACACGCGGCGCAAGAGCATCCATATCGGCGGCTTCAAGCATGCCAATCCGATTCCGAACGCCTGCCGCATCGGCAATCTCGTGATGTCCGGCGTCATCCTGGGCCGCGATGCGGCTGGCGCGATGCCCGAGAGCCTGGACGCGCAATGCGCCAACATGTTCGCGCATATGAAGGCGACGGTCGAGGCCGCCGGCGGCACCACGGACGACATCATCAAGATGACGGTGTGGCTGAAGGACCGTACGCAGCGCGGGCCGGTCAATGTCGAGTGGCTCAAAATGTTTCCGGACGAGCATTCACGCCCGGCGCGCCACGCGCTGCCGATGGACAACATGGACGGCGGCGCGCTGGTGCAGTGCGACTTCACCGCCGTGATCGACTGAGGGAGTTTTGCGTATGCCGACCTATCTGCCGTTCGATCCCAACCCGCGCCGCCCGATCAAGGCGCCGCCGCCCAAAACCGTCGACAGCCAGTTTCACGTGCTGGGCCCCATTGACAAATATCCGGAGCGTCCCGGCGCGGCCTATCGGATGCCGACCGCGACCTGGGAAGCGGCGCTGCGCGTGCACAAGACGCTCGGCATCGAGCGCGGCATCATCGTGCAGACCACCACCTATGGCGCCGATCACGCCGTCGTGCTCGACGGCCTCGCCGCGATGGGCCCGAACTATCGCGGCTGCGCCAACGCGCTGGTGTTCGCCGAGGCGAACGACGCTTATCTCGCAAAACTGCATGACGCCGGCGTCCGTGGCGCGCGCTTCAGCTTCCGCCAGGAGCTCGGCGCCGTGCTGTCGGATGCCGATTTCGCTCGCGCCATTGCGCGCATCCGCGAGCTCGGCTGGTACGTCAAGATCCAGCCCGAGAAGGACGGCATCGTCTCCAGCGTCGCCAAATACGAGAATCTCGACGTGCCCGTGCTGATCGACCACATGGCGCGGCCCGATCCGGAAGCCGGCAGCAACGATCCGAATTTGCGCAAGATGCTCGAGCTGCTCGCCAAGGGCAATTTCTGGGTGATGCTGTCGCTCGGCGAGAAGACCTCGAAGCTCGGCCCACCCTACGATGACGTCATCCCGATCGCGCGCGCCTATATCGAGGCGGCGGTCGACCGCTGCGTCTGGGCCAGCGACTGGCCGCATCCGGTCTCGGTCAAGCAGCCGCCCAACGACGCCGACCTGCTGGAGTTGATGTACCGCAACGCGCCTGATCAGACGGAGCTGGAGAAGATCTTGGTGCACAATCCGGCAAAGCTGTTCGGCTTTCCGGATTGAGGGGAGAGCGGGCACCAAGGCTTCCACAACGTCATGGCCGGGCTAGTCCCGGCCATCCACGCGTCGCCACGCGGCACTAAGAACGTGGATGCCCGGGACAAGCCCGGGCATGACGACCTCGTGAACTGCACCCACTGCGCTCACGCGGCCGGCTGTGAAGCCAGCCTGTCGCGCACCCCAGCCGCAATCTCGAACGAGCGCAGGCGCGCGGCGTGGTCGTAGATCTGGCCGGTGGTCATCAATTCGTCCGCGCCGGTCTCCACGATCAGCGCCTTCAGCTTCTGCTCGACCACGGCAGGCGAGCCGACCGCCGAGCAGGACAGCGACTGGCCGACCATCGCCTTCTCGGCCGGCGACCACAGCGCGTCCATGTCGTCGACCGGCGGCGGCAGCGGGCCGGGCGTGCCGCGGCGCAGATTGATGAACTGCTGCTGCAGCGATGAGAACATGCGCTGCGCGTCCGCGTCGCTGTCGGCGGCGAACACGTTGACTCCGACCATCGCGTAGGGCTTGTCGAGCTGCGCCGAGGGCTCGAACCGCGCGCGATACTCCCGCAGCGCCGGCATCATCATCTGCGGCGCGAAGTGCGAGGCGAACGCGAACGGCAGGCCGAGCATGCCTGCGAGCTGCGCGCCAAAGGTGCTGGATCCCAGGATCCACAGCGGCACCTTCGTCCCCATGCCCGGCACGGCGCGGATGGTCTGGTTCGGCTGCACGTCGCCGAGCAGCGCCTGCAACTCCAGCACGTCCTGCGGAAAATTCTCGGAGCTGGTGGCGAGATCGCGCCGCAGCGCCCGCGCGGTGAACTGGTCGGTGCCTGGCGCGCGGCCGAGCCCGAGATCGATCCGCCCGGGATAGAGCGAGGCCAGCGTGCCGAACTGCTCGGCGATGACCAGCGGCGAATGGTTCGGCAGCATGATCCCGCCGGACCCGACCCGGATCGTTTTTGTCCCGCCCGCGACATGCCCGATCACCACCGACGTCGCCGCGCTCGCGATGCCCGTCATGTTGTGATGCTCGGCCAGCCAGAAGCGCTTGTAGCCCCAGGCTTCCGCATGCTGGGCGAGATCGAGCGAATCGCGAAATGCCTGTGATGCGTCTCCGCCCTGACGGATGGGAGCGAGGTCGAGTACGGAGAAAGGGATCATGGGCGGGTCCGGACGGCGCGTGCGATGGGAACGTGGACTCGACATGTAGGAGCCGGCCGCAGGAATACCAGCCGAAGCGATCATTGTGCTGCGCCGCCTCCTTACGCGGAGGCGAAGTCCTCGCTGCTGATGCATGCGGCAAATCCGCCTGCACTGAAACCGCGGGCCGCATTGCGGCGTTGCCGGCCGGTTTGGTCAATGGCGACGATTTTCATTTCGGGGGCTTTCTTTGGATAGATTCAACATCGGCGTTCATGTCGTTGCGCTGGCTGCGGCCTTCGCGCTCGCCGTTCCCATTGGCTGGGACCGCGAGAAGCGGGCGCGCAGCGCGGGCTTGCGCACCTTTCCGCTGGTCGCAATGGCAAGCTGCGGCTTCGTGCAGGCCAGCGAAAGCCTGCTCGTGCATTCGCCTGACGGGATGGCAAAGGTGATCGAGGGCCTCATCACCGGCATCGGCTTCATCGGCGGAGGCGCGATTCTCAAGCAGGGAAATTCGGTACAGGGCACCGCGACGGCCGCGAGCCTCTGGGCGACCGGCGCCATCGGCGTCTCCGTCGGGCTCGGCGCTTACGATGTCGCGGTGACGGTCGCCGTATTCACGTTCTTGACGCTTCGCTTGTTGACGCTGGTCAAGGAAGACGACGATCATTGATGCATATGCGGGCGGCCTGCACCCCGTTCACAACACCGTCATTGCGACCGATCATGCGCCCTGCCTCCACTGGGCGCCTCGCGCTGGTTGTTGTATCCTTGCCGCAGCAAATCGCATGGTCGCCAAATCGCACGGTCACAAGGAGGAATTGACATGACCTCGGTCGTACTCAGCCGCCGTAACCTCCTCGTCGCCGGCGGTTCCATCCTGGCAGCCGGAACATCAGGGCTGCTGTTGCCGGCCCGCGCGGACGGCCTTGCACCGACCGAAACGATGTCGGGCGGGGCGAACAATTACCGCAAGGGCGCGGCGATCGTGGAGCGGATCGGCAAGGGCGGCTTCTGGATGAGTGGCACCGTCCGCCGCGCCGGCGACGGGGCTCCACTGGCTGGGCAGCGCATCCAGATCTGGGCGCACACCACCGAAGGCCAAGAGCACGAGCCGCAGAGCCATGGCGCCACGCTCACCGACAAGGACGGCAAGTTCCGGCTCGAGATGCCGCAGATCATTCCCATCTTCGGCCAGCCGCATGGCCACCTCGCCTATGACAGCGGCGAGTTCAAAACAGTCTTTCTGCGGCCGGTGATGCGGAGCGCAAAGGAAACCAGCCTTGAGGCGCACTTCGTCCTGCAGGCGGCCTGATCGCATTGGAGATGAAGGGGCGGAGATCGGCCCGGGCACCCGTGATCTGGGCCGTCCTTGCCCTGGCCATCGGCGTGCCGATCGCGCTCGCTGCGGGAAGCGAGCAGCTCGCATGGCGCGGCCCGGTCTACATCCTCGCCGGCTTCGCCGGGATCATTGCGCTCGGTCTCGTGCTCGTTCAGCCCCTGCTGATCGGCGGATATCTGCCGGGCCTGTCGGCCTATCGCGGCCGGCGCGCCCATCAGTGGATCGGCGGCGCGCTCGCTCTGGCGATGGTGATCCATGTCGCCGGCCTCTGGATCACCAGTCCGCCCGATATGATCGACGCTCTGACCTATACCTCACCGACGCCGTTCTCCCCCTTCGGCGTGACCGCCATGTGGGCCATCTTCATCGTCGCGCTTCTGGCGCCACTCCGCCGGCGATTGGGCCTGCGGCTTCGCACCTGGCGCATCGTCCATATTCCGCTCGCGATCGTCATCGTCGCAGGCAGCGTCGCCCATTGCCTGCTGATCGAGGGAACGATGGAGACAATCTCGAAGGCGGCGCTTTGCGCAGCTGTGCTTGCGGCGACCGTCAAGGTCATGGTTGATCTCTGGCGAAAGCGAACGTTGCGCGGCGAGACTGCTGCGCGGCAGTGACATGGCCAGATTAGGGTTCGTAGCCCGGATGGAGCAAAGCGAAATCCGGGACGACCGCATCCATAGCCACCGGCCCCGGATTACGCTTGCGCTCCATCCGGGCTACGCCGCCTTTCACACGCGTTGAGCATCGTCAGCGCCGATGTCCGGTCTGCTTGCCGCAGAAGTCGGTGAAGCTTATCCTCACGAGATGGCTGTCAGCGCCCCCGACCTGAAAGCATTCCTGCTCGCCACACCGTTCTTCGGCGGTATCCCGGATCAAAGTCTCGACCTCCTGATGTCGATGCTGGTCGAGTGCCGATTTGATACCGGAGCAACCGTCGTGACGGAGGGCGATCCCGGACGCTCGCTGTTCATCGTCAAGTCCGGCCGGCTGGCGGTGAGCAAACGGGCCAATTCGGGGAGCGTCATCCCGATCTCCGTTCTGGAGCCCGGCGATTTCTTCGGCGAGATGACGCTGATCGAAATGCAGAATCGATCCGCCACGGTGGTCGCGGAGAGTCCGACCGTGCTGTACGAGCTGACGGCCCAGAAGCTCTACGCCTGCTACAAGGCCGATATCCACGCCTATGTGATCGTCCTGCAGAACATCAATCGCGAGCTTTGCCGACGGCTGCGCCGCAGCGACGATCGCTTTGCGGAGCATCAGATGGTGACGAGAAGTGATCAAGTGATAATGCGTAAGGATGGGTAGAGCACTTGCGAACCCGATCATGTTTCGTCACCGTGCATGGCCTTGATGGTTTCGCTTCGCTTTACCCATTTTTGGGCGCTTGTGGTCCTCCGTCGCGCTGAAATGACCGTGCCCGAGCGTGACGGCCATTGGCGGCGGCCGTCCGCATGTCGACGACACGAGCGACCTAGCTGCTCGTCAAGATCGAATCGGCTGCCCGATTCCCAGCAAGTTACCTTCGCTGTCGCGGAACCACGCGCCCCGCTCACCGATCCCCTTGCTGGGGTAATTCCCGGTAATCGCGGCAATTCCATCAACGGTCTTCAAGCCGGGTAGGTCATATTCCTCGAACTCGACTCCCCGCACGCGAAGCTCGCGCACCGTTGCCTCGATATCCTCGACTTCCCAGCCCATCTGTGTGTGCGTGCCGAATGGCAGTCCGGCCGAGATGAATATCGCAAACTCGCCATTCGCACAGACGTAACGGAGTCCACCCTCGCGCTGTTCGACCGGCTCGAGCCCGAGTTTTTCCGAATAGAACGCTCGCGCCCGATCCAGGTCTTTGGCTGGAAGCCGGGTTGCCACCTTCGCGTTCCCAAGCATGCCTCTCCCCTTTTCTTGGTCTTAAGCTCGCGTAGGATGGGCAGAGCACTTGCGAAACCCGTCACCATTCGTCATCGAGCAAGCCTTCCATGGGTTTTCGCTTCGCCGTACCCATCCTACGAACTTCCCGGCACCGTAGGCTTCGAATAGGAAAATAACATGGCTCAAGCCGGAGAAAATGGAAGACTGGCGACGTTCAAGCACCACGCCAAGGTGCACTCCTTCAGACTTAGCACTGCTTTGCTGACTTGGATTTTGCTCGGCGCGACGCTCTTTTACAAGCCTGAGTGGGTCCGATGGGCCCTGCGGACCGGAACGCACGGTATTGAAGCTGTCGGCGATGCGCTTCCTGGCTATTGGGGCGCTCAGGCCGAAATTGTCTTGCGTGAACTCGGTGGTTTCCTTTGGATCCAGATCACGGCCGCGATCCTGTTTGTCAGGTTCGTGTTTTGGCTGATCGGAGCCTCGTGGCGCCGTGGTCGGCGGTAGATCCGGTCAGCTCGCGTAGGATGGGCAGAGCCCTTGCGAAACCCATCATGCTGCGTCGTCGAACAAGGTCTCGATGGGATCGCTTCTCGGACGAGCGCTTAATTGGGAGGAACGACAATGACGCTGGTGGTAGCGTATGCTGGAGCCGATATTTGCTTTATGGTGGGAGATACGCTCCTCAGCCACGAGCACTTTGCACTCAAAGGCGATCTTGGCCCAGTCAACGGCGAATTTCACAGCTTAAAAATACAAATACTGACGGGCGAACTTGCGATCGGATTTGCGGGCAATTTTGATGTCGCTTATTCTGCGGTCGCCGCTTTGAAATTTGCCCTATCTGTTGATCCCACGCTCGATCCCACCGAATGGATCGCTTCTAGAAGCATCACTGACGCTGATTTTCTTGTCCTGAAGAATGGCGTGAGGAAGGAACTATTCGTCATCGAGTCTGCCAACGTTCGACAGGCGATTAACGCGCATATCGGCGACGCCGAGGAGTGGAATAGGTTTCTCCAACTAAAGAAGGAATATAGCGGGGCAACTGAGCGACACACGATCGATGAGAACGGAAGAGTTGTGCAGTCAGACCCAGTGACAAACGGCGAGAAGGAATTCTCGATCGTCTCCGATGCTATGGAAGCACTGTGCTGGGAATGCGTCAGCCGAAAAGAGCCAACTGTCGGAGCAATCAGCGGCTGCGTTGTTCGCGTTGTCGATGCCCGAATTTCAGGACAGCTCGAATACCTTCAAACCGTTGAGGCCTCTCATTTCCCATGGGAGCCATCTGGAGGGTTCATCGTTATGGCATCGAATGAGCCTGAGCGCGGCATTGGAATCTATTTTAGAGTGGGGCAGCGGGGCTTCATTCTTCCTGTCAGTGGCCAGCCGCCGTGCGTCGCTAGCACGGCGGCAACCCTTGAGGCTTTTGTAGATGAAGCCCTCTCCATGTTTGGAATGAAGCTGACTGGCGGGAAGTGGGGTTAACTGTCTGACGCGGGAATTGAAAACCTGATTTTAACCCGTCGGGCAACACACCCGCCTCCCACAGATCCTCGTCAACCCTCCCTCACAAAAATATTCCACTTTACCGAAATTCGGAATCGCAGTATCCGTCCGTCATCCCGGTCCAGGGAGAGGGGCGATCGTCCGTCGTAACGAACGTGGATCGGGGTGCGGTGGACGCGGCAGCGTCGGGCACGAAGGGGGGACCAGGGCGAGATGAACCTCGTGAGGTCTTGTCTAGCGTGCGGACGACCGGCGCCAACGCCCTGCGAAGCCCTTTTGGGCGAAGCAGGACGTGTCCGGCGAAGCCTCTTGGCGAAGCCGGATCGCTGCGTACGGCAAAATCGCGTGGTCCTGGCCGTCGTTGCTACGGTCAAGCCTTGCGGAGATGGATCGGGGCTCAACCGGGTCTTCGTCCATCGCCAATTCGCAAGGCGACGGTGACAAAAGGAACTCGTCGCCGGGGAGAGCGCGGCATAAGCCGTCAACCCACTGCGCAGGGAAGGCCGAGTGTTCGGCGTCACCTGTATGCTGCTGTGCGGTCTCTTTGCGCTACATCTTTGCGCAGCGGACCGCGGGTGCCAGCCGGCACCCGGTCTTCCCTGCGCTCTCTTCACAGAAGAGGGCTACGGAAAAGCAAAACTCGGGCATCCCATGCCGCGAGAAGGCTGCTTCATGCGTGATTTGAGCGAGGGAATGGTGCTGCCAGACAGGATTGAACTGTCGACCTCTCCATTACCAATGGAGTGCTCTACCACTGAGCTACGGCAGCATGTGCTGGGGTAAGAATCGGCCGCCACGAGGGGCCTACCAAGCGGGCCGATATCTGCCACAAGCCCCCCTCCTGTGCAAGCTTGCTAGCTCCGCCAAACCGATAAAATCGGGCCGATATCGAGGCCAAAATGCCTGTTTTGGCTCGAAACGGCCGACTTTCCCCGGATTCGGGTCCGATACCCCCACCCAACTGGCCAGTTGCCGGATGCGCCGGATTCGATCCATTTCGATTTTCGCACGATCGGATCGCGCGGGCCTCTTGAGCTGCCTTATTCCTCGGGCATGCTATCGCCGATCGCTGCAATGGACCCCGATGGCAGACGAGAACGACAAGGGCGACCGACAGGAGTCGAGACAGGCGAGGGCGTCCCGCGACGACCGGCTCAAATCGGCGCTGCGCGAAAACCTGAAACGGCGAAAGATGCAGGCGCGCGAACGGGCCGCAAGTGGCGGCCCCTCGCAGAACGAAGATGATTCCCTAAATGAGGGGACCGCCGGCGAGATGGCCGGCAAGACCGGCGACTAGAATTTTTTGGAGTGCATGGACGTGGCAATGGGGCAGGACGAATCGCAACGACCCGACGGTGACGCGCAGATGTCGCGGTTCACCCGCCCTGAACAGACCTTTCCGACGCTGACATCGGCCGAGATCGAGCGGATGAGACATTTCGGCGAGGTCCGCAACTATACCGATGGGGAATTCCTGTTCGAGACCGGCAAGCCCGGGCCCGGCATGTTCGTCGTGCTGAAGGGCCACGTCGCCATCACCCAGCGCGACGGCCTTGGCCATGTCACCCCATTGATCGACCAGGGGCCGGGGCAATTTTTGGCCGAGCTCAGCCAGCTCTCGGGACGGCCGGCGCTGGTCGACGGCCGCGCCGAAGGCGAAGTCGAGACGCTGCTGTTGCCGCCGGAGCGGCTGCGCGCGCTGCTGGTCGCCGAGGCCGAGCTCGGCGAGCGCATCATGCGCGCGCTGATCCTGCGCCGGGTCAATCTGCTCCAGGGCGGCGTCGGCGGCGTGGTGCTGATCGGCCCGTCGCATTCGGCAGGTGTGGTGCGGCTGCAGGGCTTCCTCACCCGCAACGGCCAGCCGCATCATCTGCTGGATCCCGCGCGCGATCGCGACGCCGCCGACGTCATCGCGCGTTATTCGCCCAAGCCGGACGACTGGCCGCTGGTCGTCACCCCCGATGGTGCGGTGCTGCGCAATCCCGGCGAAACCGAGCTTGCACGCGCGATCGGCATGATCGGCGGCCCGCGCAACGACCGTATCTACGACGTCGCGATCGTCGGCTCCGGGCCGGCCGGGCTCGCCACCGCCGTGTATGCCGCGTCAGAAGGACTTTCCGTCGCGGTGCTCGACACCCGCGCCTTCGGCGGCCAGGCCGGCGCCAGCGCGCGCATCGAAAACTATCTGGGCTTTCCGACCGGAATTTCCGGCCAGGCCCTGACCGCGCGCGCCTTCAACCAGGCGCAAAAGTTCGGCGCGGAAATCATGATCCCGGTGACGGTGAAGTCGCTCGACTGCACGCGCAAGGATGGCGCGTTTTCGGTGGCGCTTGACGGCTGCGACCCGCTGCATTCGCGCGCGGTGGTGGTCGCAAGCGGCGCGCGCTATCGCCGGCCTGAGATCGAGAACCTCGACAAATTCGAAGGCCGCGGCGTCTGGTATTGGGCCTCGCCGGTCGAGGCGAAGCTGTGCGCCGGCGAGGAGGTCGCGCTGGTCGGTGCCGGCAACTCCGCGGGACAGGCCGCTGTTTTTCTCTCGGGGCACGCCAAAAAAGTGCTGATGATCATCCGCGGCGGCGGCCTCGGCGCCAGCATGTCGCGCTATCTCATCGAGCGCATCGAAGCCACGCCGAACATCGAACTGATGTTCAACACCGAGATTACGGCGCTCGAAGGCGACGAGGCCTCGCTGCTGCGGCGCATCCGCTGGAAAAGCCGGCTCTCGAGCGACGAGGATTTTGCCGACATCCGCAATCTCTTCCTGTTCGTCGGCGCCGATCCCGCCACCAACTGGCTCGACGGTTGCGGCGTGACGCTCGATCGCGGCGGCTTCGTCGTGACAGGCGCGCAGTCCGAGCAGAACCAGGGTCGGCTGGTCGCGCCGCTGGAGACCTCGGTGCCCGGCGTTTACGCCGTCGGCGATGTCCGCTCCGGCTCGGTCAAGCGCGTCGGCGGCGCCATCGGCGAAGGCGCGCAGGTCGTTGCCTCCCTGCACGGCTATCTCGGCGACGCCGCAAAACCGGCGCTTTAGTCAAGGACAAGACAAGTAAATGGCAAGTCGATTGAGGCTTGCCATTGCGCGCGTTGATGCAGACTATCTCCTCATCCTGAGGAGCGTGCATCGTGCGCCTCTCGAAAGGATAAAGGCCCAGCGGCAAAAGCCGGGCCTGCATGGTTCGAGACGGCGCTCGCGCGCCTCCTCACCATGAGGATCGACAAAGAAAACGCTTAACGGGAGGACTAAATGGCTGAAATCGTCGTGCTGTACAAAACGCCCACGGATGCTGCGGCCTTCGACAAATATTATGCCGAGACCCACATTCCGCTCGCGAAGAAACTTCCAGGCCTGAAGAAGTACGCCATCAGCAAGGGGCCGGTCGGCTCCCCCGCTGGACCTTCCGGAATCCATCTCGTTGCCATTCTCACCTTCGACAGCACGGCCGACATCCAGGCGGCATTCGCTAGCCCGGAAGGTAAGGCGACCGGCGCTGACGTGCCGAAATTCGCCAGTGGCGGCGCTGACCTCTTGATCTTCGACACCAAGGAAGTGTGAGCCGCGATTCGACGTATGTCGTGTAGCCCGGATGGAGCGTAGCGTAATCCGGGATTCTCGCATGCAAATGCAGCGGCCCCGGATTACGCTACGC
>NZ_JBVVPR010000009.1:32323-167225 GCF_055811835.1 Bradyrhizobium sp. WSM4874 | reverse complement strand
CCCCCCGGGGGCCCCCGTTCCCCTCTTTTGGGGGCCCCCCCCGCGCGCCCGCTCTCACACCGGGGGGGCCGCTGCATTTGCATGCGAGAATCCCGGATTACGCTACGCTCCATCCGGGCTACGCACCACAAATTGCCGTCGTCTGTGACAGCGGTGCAAAGAATTCAGCCATGCATTTGTCGATTCGCACGACGACGCATGGCTGCGCACGGATGTGTGACGCCAGCGCATGTGGCAATCCGATGAGGACCGTAATATCAATCCCGATCTCAATGCGGAGAGTAGGAGAGATGTCATGGTTCTTGGGTTGAGCTTGTCCGCCTTCACGCTGGTTCATGTCATCATCAGCCTGATCGGCATCGCCGCCGGCCTCGTCGTGATGTTCGGCCTGCTCGGCTCGAAGTCGATGCCGGGCCTCACCGCGATTTTCCTGCTGTTCACGATCCTCACCAGCGCTACCGGCTTCCTGTTTCCGTTCAAGGAGCTGCTGCCGTCGCATATCATCGGCATCATCTCGCTGGTCCTGCTCGCGATCGCCTGCCTCGCGCTCTACGGCATGAAGCTCGCTGGTGTTTGGCGCCCGGTCTACATCGTGACCGCGATGATCTCGCTGTATTTCAACGTCTTCGTGCTCGTGATCCAGTCGTTCCTGAAGGTGCCGGCGCTCGCCGCGCTCGCACCCGCCGTGGCGCCGGCGCCGCCCGGAGGCCCCGTGTTCGCCGTAGTGCAGGGCCTCGTGCTGGTGTTCTTCGTGGTGCTCACCATCGGCGCCTGGCGCCGCTTCAATCCGATGGTGTTCGCCTGATCATTCAAGGAGCCTGACAATGCCTACCATCACCACCAAGGACGGCGTCGAGATCTTCTACAAGGACTGGGGCTCGGGTCAGCCGATCGTGTTCAGCCATGGCTGGCCGCTGTCGGCGGACGACTGGGACGCGCAGATGATGTTCTTCGTCACGCACGGCTATCGCGTCATCGCCCATGACCGCCGCGGCCATGGCCGTTCGTCGCAGGTCGCCGACGGCCACGACATGGATCATTATGCCGACGATCTCGCGGCCGTGACGGCCCATCTCGACCTCAAGAATGCGATCCATGTCGGCCACTCCACCGGCGGCGGCGAAGTGGTGCACTACATCGCGCGCCACGGCGAGAGCCGGGTGGCGAAGGCCGCGATCCTCTCCGCGGTGCCGCCGCTGATGTTGCAGACCGCCGCCAATCCCGGCGGCCTGCCCAAGAGCGTGTTCGACGATTTCCAGGTGCAGCTCGCTGCCGGCCGCGCCAGCTTCTACCGCGACATCGCGGCCGGCCCCTTCTATGGCTACAACCGTCCCGGCGCGAAGCCGTCGGAAGCGGTGATCCAGAACTGGTGGCGCCAGGGCATGATGGGCGGCGCGAAGGCGCATTACGACGGCATCGTCGCGTTCTCGCAAACCGACTTCACTGAGGATTTGAAGAAGATCAGTGTGCCGGTGCTGGTGATGCACGGCGACGACGACCAGATCGTGCCTTACGCCGATTCCGCGCCACTGTCGGCCAAGCTGCTCAAGAACGGCACGCTGAAGACCTACAAGGGTTTTCCGCACGGCATGCCGACGACGCACGCCGAGACCATCAACGCGGACCTGCTGGCGTTTTTCAAGGAGTGAGCGGCATCACGCCAATATCGCCCTGATCGCGTCGAAGGTGCGCTTGACGAAAACTTCTGGCTTCTCCCGCGCCCCTCCGCCGATCCAGCTCTCGCCACCGACGCGCATCGCGCCGGTGGCGATCATGGCGACCAGGCGTGCCTTCAGCTGGTCCGATTTGTTTTTGGCGCGCTGGGCGAGCCCTTCGGCCAGCGCCCGCTCGAGCTTTTCGTATTTGAGCTGATCGCGGGCCCGAAGCGCGGGATTGTCGCGCTTGAGCCGCGACATTGCCGCAGCCTCAGCCGGATCGATCCGCTTGAGCGCCGCCGCGATCGCGTTCTCCGCCGCGGTCAGCATGGTTTCGCCCGCCGGCCGCGCCACAACCTCCGCGACCAGCGCGGCGGCGGCGCCTTCCTGCCAGGCCGCGACCACGTCCTCTTTCGAGGCGAAGTAATGGAAGAAGCTGCGTCGCGACACGTCCGCCGCGGCAGCGATGTCGTCGATGGTCGTGGCCTCGAAGCCGCGCTCCAGGAATAGTGCCATCGCCCCGCGGGTCAACCGCTCGCGGGTCTCTTGCAATTTACGCTGGCGCAGGCCGGTGCCATCGGCGGATTTTGCTTCTGCCGGCAATGGCTTGGTGCGCTTGTTGATTGATTTCCCGGCGACCTTGGAAAGCTTCAAATCATTTCACCACTTGCAAAGTTGCACCCAGTGCACATTTAGAGCCGTCGCGGGGCTTTTCCCAGCCCCGACGGAGCTATCGCATGACCGACTGGACCACGGCAGACATCCCCTCCCTCAGCGGCAAGACTGCCGTCGTGACCGGGGCGACCGGCGGCCTCGGCTACGAGACGGCCATGGCGCTGGCGGGCGCCGGTGCCATCGTCATACTCACGGGGCGCAACGACGCAAAGGGTCTGCGCGCGATCGAGGGCATTTGCGAGCGCTTTCCCAATGCGCTGATCGCCTACGAGCATCTCGACCTCGCCAGCCTCGCCTCCGTTGCCGATTTTACCAGGCGCTTTGCCGCCGGCAACGAGCAGCTCGACCTGCTCGTCAACAATGCCGGCGTAATGGCGCTGCCGAAGCGGCAGCAGACGGCGGATGGTTTCGAGATGCAGCTCGGCACCAATTACCTCGGTCATTACGCGCTGACGGCGCAGCTGTTGCCGAAGCTTCGCCGGGCGAAGGCGGCTCGAGTCGTCAACGTCTCGAGCCTTGCGCACCGTTCCGGGGCGATCAATTTCGACGATTTGCAGGCTAAGCATTCCTATCGTCCGTGGCGGGCCTATTGCCAGTCCAAGCTGGCGATGCTGATGTTTTCGCTGGAGTTGCAGCGCCGCAGCCTCGCCGCCGGCTGGGGTCTGACCAGCCTTGCCGCACATCCCGGCTACGCGCGGACCGACCTTATTGCGAACGGGCCGGGTGCGAACACGTTCCAGTCGCGTGTGAGCCGGTGGCTGCAGCCTTTCATCAGCCAGTCTGCCGCGGAAGGCGCGCTGCCGACCCTGTTGGCGGCGACCTCGCCGGCGGCGCAGCCCGGCGGCTATTACGGTCCGAACGGGTTCTACGAATTGAAAGGGCCGCCGCGGTCGGCGAAGATCATGCCGCAGGCAAAGGATTTAGCCTCGGCAGCCATGCTGTGGGATGTCTCGGCGACTTTGACCGGTATATCCTTCGACGAGATCGCGGCCGCCGCATGAGCCGCGAGCCTGTCGGGGAGCTCCCGATGCAGATCATCATCTTCGGCGCGACCGGCATGGTCGGGCAGGGCGTCTTGCGTGAATGCCTGGTCGATGCCGGCATCGGCCGCGTGGTTGCGATCGGCCGCAGCCCGACCGGCGTCCGCCACGCCAAGCTCACGGAGATCACGCACGGCGATTTCACGGACTACTCGGCCATCGAAGCGCAGCTCACCGGCTTCGACGCCTGCTTCTTCTGCCTTGGCGTCTCCTCGATCGGCATGAGCGAGGAGCGCTACCGTCACCTCACCTATGACCTCACGCTCGCAGCGGCGACCGCGCTGGCACGGCTCAATCCACAGATGACATTCGTCTATGTCACAGGTGCCGGCACCGATTCCACCGAGCAGGGTTCGCGGATGTGGGCGCGGATCAAGGGCAAGACCGAGAACGATCTGCTCAAGTTGCCGTTCAAGGCGGCCTACATGTTCCGGCCTGGAGCGATCCAGCCGCTCCATGGTGCCCGCTCCAAGACCGCGTGGGTGCAGGCCGTGTATGCAGCAACCCGGCCACTGTGGCCGGTGCTGCGCCGGCTCTCGCCGCGGCTCGTCACCTCGACCGAGCAGATCGGCCGCGCCATGATCCATGTCGTCCGCGCCGGCTATCCCAAGAAGGTGCTGGAGATGGAGGATATCAATAGCCTCTAGTCCAGTGGGGCATTAGTTCTAAGGAAATTTCCCCGCCCGCGCGCGTTGAGCCCTGTCCGCCCGAAGGAGAAGCGCCGTCGATGTCCCCCCAGCTCAAACTAATCGCACTCGACGCCGACGACCTCTCCGTGATCTCGGCCCACGTTCAGGACGCCCGCGTGCAGCCCTCGGACATCATCTGGCGACAAAGCGAAAAGCGCCTGGTCGTCGGCATGAGCCGGTTGGACTGGGAGCAGACGCTGGACGGCGAGGCCGAGCCGCGCAGGCTGGTGGCCGCCCTCCGTTTCGACCGCGTGCTCGCGTGCAAGTCGCGCGACATCGACCTCGACGCGCCGGACACTGTCCTGGACCTCGTCGGCATCGAATTCCACGGCGAGGACGCCCCCGGCGGGAGCGCGCTGCTCCTGTTTGCCCAAGGCGGCGCCATCCGCCTCGACGTTGAATGCCTGGAATGCGAGCTGACTGATCTGGGAGCGGATCAGCTGGGGACGGGGTTGGAGGCTGAAGGGGAGGGGTGAGATGGCATGCCAAGGCCTCGCATTCCGCCTTCGCCAGGACGACGCCGGAGGGGAACGGCCCGGCCCAAGGGTTGACGCAGCTTCCCCGCCGCGCCATTGAGCAGGGGGCCTGGTGAGCCAAGCCGCGCCCCCAAAACCCAGTTAGAAGCCAAGATGCCCGTTCGTCTCGACCGCAGCAGCGCCGATTTTGACCAGCGATTCGGGGCCTTCCTCGCCGCCAAGCGCGAGGCCTCGGCCGACGTCGAGGCGGCCGCGCGTGTCATCGTCGACGACGTGGCGAAGCGGGGCGATGCCGCCCTGCTCGAGGCCACGGCAAAGTTCGACCGGTTGACGCTGGATGCCTCCGGCCTGCGCGTCACCGCCGCCGAGATCGAGGCCGCGGTGAAAGCCTGCGATGCCGCGACGCTGGATGCGCTCAAGCTCGCGCGCGATCGCATCGAGACCTATCACAGCCGCCAACTGCCGAAGGACGAGCGCTTCACCGATTCCCTCGGCGTCGAGCTTGGCTGGCGCTACACCGCGATCGAATCCGCCGGCCTCTACGTGCCCGGCGGCACCGCGGCCTATCCGTCCTCGGTGCTGATGAATGCGGTGCCGGCAAAGGTCGCCGGCGTGACGCGTCTCGTCATGGTGGTGCCCTCGCCCGACGGCAAGCTCAACCCGCTGGTGCTGGCGGCAGCGAAGCTTGGCGGCGTCACCGAAATCTATCGCGTCGGCGGTGCGCAGGCGGTTGCCGCGCTCGCGCATGGCACCGCGACGATCGCGCCTGTCGCCAAGATCGTCGGACCCGGCAACGCGTATGTCGCCGCGGCAAAGCGGCTGGTGTTCGGCAAGGTCGGCATCGACATGATCGCCGGCCCCTCGGAGGTGCTCGTCATCGCCGATGACACCGGCAATGCCGACTGGATTGCCGCCGACCTGCTGGCGCAGGCCGAGCACGATGCCAGTGCGCAGTCGATCCTGATCACCGATTCCGCGCGCCTTGCCGCCGATGTCGAAAAGGCCGTCGAGGCGCAGTTGAAGACGCTGCCGCGCGCTGCGATCGCAACCGCCTCGTGGGCCGATTTCGGCGCCATCATCATGGTGAAGAACCTCGACGACGCCATTCCGCTCGCGGATGCGATTGCCGCCGAGCATCTCGAGATCATGACGCAAGATCCCGACGCGCTCGCCGCAAGGATCCGCAACGCCGGCGCCGTGTTCCTCGGGCCGCATACGCCGGAGGCGATCGGCGATTACGTTGGCGGCTCCAACCACGTGCTGCCGACGGCGCGCTCGGCACGATTCTCGTCGGGTCTCTCGGTGCACGATTTCCTCAAGCGCACCTCGATCCTGAAATGCGGCCCGGACCAGCTGCGTGCGCTGGGTCCGGCCGCGATGATTCTCGGCAAGGCGGAGGGGCTAGATGCTCATTCGCGCTCGATTGGATTGCGCCTCAATTTGTCATGACCCAGCCGCCCGAACAGGACGACTCGCAGAATCGCATCGTCGGCGTCACGCTCGACGAGGACTCGATCGGCCGTTCCGGCCCCGACATCGAGCATGAGCGCGCGATCGCGATCTACGATTTGATCGAGCAGAATCTGTTCGCGCCGGAGGGCGCCGACGGGAAGGGCCCGTTCACGCTGCATATCGGCATCACCGGCAGCCGCCTGATGTTCGACATCCGCCGCGAGGACGGCACGCCGGTGGTCGCGCATCTGTTGTCCCTGACGCCGTTCCGGCGGATCGTGAAGGACTATTTCATGATCTGCGACAGCTATTACCAGGCGATCCGCACGGCGACGCCGGACAAGATCGAGGCCATCGACATGGGCCGCCGCGGCATCCATGACGAGGGCTCGCGCACGCTGCAGGAGCGGCTGAAAGGCAAGGTGCGGGTCGATTTCGAGACCTCGCGCCGGCTATTCACGCTCATTACTGTCCTTCATTGGAAGGGCTAAACGCGGATGGCTGCGCCCCCACGCGCACGCGATCCGCAATCGGTGCTGTTCGCTTGCGCGATGAACAGCGTGCGCTCGCCGATGGCGGAGAGCCTGCTGCGGCACATGTTTCCGCAAGGCCTCTACGTGAAGTCGGCCGGCGCCAGGCGCGGCGAACTCGATCCGTTCGCGGTGTCTGTGATGGCCGAGCTCGGCCAGGACATCTCCACCCACAAGCCGCAGACCTTCGAGGAGCTAGAGGATTGGGAGGGGCTGAATTTCGACCTGATCATCACGCTATCGCCGGAGGCGCATCACAAGGCGCTGGAGCTGACCCGCACGCTTGCCGCCGACGTCGAGTATTGGCCGACGCTCGATCCCACCACCATGGAAGGCAGCCGCGACCAGAAGTTGGCTGCTTACCGCGACGTCTGCGACCAGCTCCTGCTGCGCATCCGCCGACGATTTTCGAAGGTGGGCGCGGCGAACGGGTAGCATTCGGAGCCCGTAACACCCGCGTCACAGACTGCGGGCACACGCATCCTGTACCCGTCGAATCAGTAAAGTCCGGGTTCCCGGGTTGTGAAATCAGCCCCCGTCCGATAGGTTCCGCGCGCAATTCACCCCCTGCTTCATTCCCCAAATCACCTGATGCTCGGCCGCCCCAAATTCGTTCTCGCCTCCGGTTCGCCGCGGCGCCTGTCGCTGCTCAACCAGGCCGGCATCGAGCCGGACGCGCTCCGGCCCGCCGACGTCGACGAGACGCCGAAGCGGGGCGAGCTGCCGCGCGCCTGCGCCAACCGGCTCGCGCGGGCCAAGGCAGATGCGGCGCTCAAATCGGTGCAGCTCGACGACGAGCTGCGCGGCGCCTTCATCCTTTCCGCCGACACGGTGGTGGCGGTCGGCCGCCGCATTCTGCCCAAGGCCAACCTCGTCGACGAGGCCGCGCAGTGCCTGCGGCTGCTGTCGGGCCGTAACCACCGCGTCTACACCGCGATCACTCTGGTGACGCCGCGGGAGGCCTTCCGCCAGCGCCTGGTCGAGACCCGCGTCCGCTTCAAGCGCCTCTCGGAGGACGACATCCAAGCCTATATCGGCTCCGGCGAATGGCGCGGCAAAGCCGGCGGCTACGCCGTGCAGGGCATCGCCGGCTCATTCGTGGTCAAGATGGTGGGGTCCTACACCAACGTGGTCGGCCTGCCGCTCTATGAGACCACGACGCTGCTCGGCGGCGAAGGTTTCCCGATCCGCTTCGGCTGGCTCAACGCCACCGCCGTGTGAGCCGAAAAGCCGCTCCTGCAAAAATCGCGAAAACAACCCCATGCACAGTAGAATTGGCCCGCGGAAATCTGGCCGGGACGCCTGCGCGTCCGGCGGAGGAACCCCTTTGGCGACAGGCTCTTGAACTCTCTCACCGCGTGTAACTGAGCACCCTATGGACGACCAGGTGAAAAAGCCCGCAAGCCCCCTCAAAACCTGCCCGATCTGCGGCAAGCCGCAGTCCGAGGCCACCCGGCCGTTCTGCTCGTCGCGCTGCCGCGACGTCGATCTGAACCGCTGGCTGAGAGGCTCCTACGTCATCCCCGGCCGGGATGACGAGGCAGATGGGGAAGAATAATTGTGCATCATCA
Organism: Bradyrhizobium sp. WSM4874; assembly: GCF_055811835.1. Lineage (NCBI taxonomy): Bacteria > Pseudomonadati > Pseudomonadota > Alphaproteobacteria > Hyphomicrobiales > Nitrobacteraceae > Bradyrhizobium > Bradyrhizobium sp. WSM4874. The sequence continues at coordinate 159,137 of NZ_JBVVPR010000009.1, read as the reverse complement.
ATTGGTTAATTGAAGAAATTGCCCGAACTGCGCTCCCGCAGCAGTTTTGTTCACAGCCGGGCCGCGCCCGGCGAAGCCTCTTGGCGAAGCCGGGTGGACAGGCAGCCTTCAGCCCACTATAAACCGCCCGCTCGATGGGCTTTGGCCCCTCTTTGGAGCACGCCCAGGTAGCTCAGTTGGTAGAGCATGCGACTGAAAATCGCAGTGTCGGTGGTTCGATTCCGCCCCTGGGCACCATTTTCGCCCTCCACGGGCAACACTTCCCCAGCGCCAAGCCTTGAGCGCCAAGCCTTGACCAGCGGGCTCGCGCAGCACTCCGTTCCGGAACCAGATCGCGCCGCCCATAGCTGGCACTCTGCTTGCTCAGCCAGGACCAAAGTCTGGCCTTGGTAGCGAGGCCGTTTCAGGTTGAGGCAAGTGATGCAGGAAGTGTCCCGTTCTGGTGCTGCTGGCGAACTCCGGCTCGATGCGTTGGTCGCCGATTTGTGGTGGCGCGTTCGGCTCATGAACACAGACATTCTCGAGGAAGAGGCGAGAGCAGGGGTGTTTGACGTGCTGCAGCCGACATACCCGCTGCTTGCGCTTAATCTTCGCGCGCGACGTGACAATTTGGTCTCGACGATCGGCGTGCTCGAGCAGCGTGCGCGATCAACGTCGGAAGCTGCCTGAGGGTTCGTTCACACCGGAAACGTCAGCGACGTCAGCTTCGGCGCGCGAATACAAGCTGTCGGACGTCGATCTTTTCGGCCCTGAAACCTGCCTCGCAGTAGCAGAGGTAATATTCCCACAGCCGCCGGAACGGCTCGTCGAACCCGAGTGAGGTCAGGTCCGTCCAGGCATGGCCGAAACTCGCTCGCCAGACCGCGATCGTCTTGGCGTAGTCCTGTCCAAAGACCCGCTCGCGGATCAGAGGCATCTGCACGCGTTCGCCGAGCGAGCGCAGGACATTCGGCGAAGGCAGCATCCCGCCCGGAAAAATGTATCTCTGGATGAAGTCCACGCGGCGCCGGTAGCTGTCAAAGAGCTCGTCTCGGACGGTGATCGCCTGGATGCCGGCAAGACCGCCCGGCTTGAGCCGTTGATGCAGTTGATTGAAGTATGTCGGCCAGAACGGCTCGCCGACAGCCTCAATCATCTCGATCGAGGCAATGCGGTCGAACTGCCCGTCCTGATCGCGATAATCCTGCAACCGGACCTCGACGTTCTCGCTGAGCCCGGCTTCGTGGATGCGCCGGCTGGCGAATGCGTGCTGCTCCTTGCTGATGGTGAGCGCCAAGACCTTGGCGCCGCAAGCTTTGGCGGCATATTCGGCAAAGCCGCCCCAGCCGCAGCCGATCTCGAGCAGGGTATGGCCGGGCCGCAGTTCGATCGCTTTCGCCAGTTGTTCGTATTTGTGCCGTTGAGCAGCGAGCAGGTCGGTCGCCTCGGGCGAGAACAATGCCGACGAGTACGTCATGCTCGGATCGAGCCAGGCCGCAAAGAACGCGTTGCCGAGATCGTAATGGGCGTGGATATTCAGCCGCGATCCCAGCCGCGTGTTTCGGCGCAGCCGATGCAGCGCGCGCCGGCAAAGCCGGACCAATGCATTGCCGGCGAAGGCGCTATCGACCAGGTCGTCGTTGAGACAGAACACGTAAAGCAGCTGGGAGAGATCCGGTGTGCTCCAATCGCCTCGAACGTAAGCCTCGGCCATGCCGATATCGCCGCCCAGGACCAGGCTTCGCGCGAAGGCGTAACTGTTGAGCTCGATGGTCGCGGACGGACCCGGATGCGTTCCCCGCAACACCACCGTTCTGCCGTCGGGAAGGCGAACATCCACGGTGCCGAGCTTGAGCCGCGAGGCAAGCCGCAGCGCGAGCCGCGCGAGCAAGGGAACGTCATCGAAGCGAGCAGTCTGGTGAGTGGCTGCGAGGTCCATGGCTTCACATTCAGCGTTGGTTCGGACGGGGAACGTAAGGAACATTTTTCAGCCAAAGCCGGATCGCTTCCCAATGGATGGCCGCGACGACCTTGAAGGTGAGAAGTGGCAGCGTGACGAGCGTCGCCAACAGTGAGCGGCTGGTCAGCGGGCGACGTTGCCCGAAGAATGCGGCCGTAAATATAGCACCGTGCTCATCGGTCTGCACGATTCTGACCCTCACTTGCTGATCGGGCGGGGCAATGCTGAAACGATACTTCGTTTGCATCTCCATGAATGGCGAGACGTAGAACTCCTTCGTATGGCATTGTCGTATGGCACCGCCGCCAGCAGCGTCCTCGACCGGAAGGACGTAGGAATGGATTTCGCCAAAAGTGTTGCGGACTTCGTAGATCAGCAGCGCAAGATTGCCGCAGCTGCCATAGCAGAAGTAGATCGAAAGCGGATTGAACACGTAGCCGAAGAGCCGCGGATAGCACAAAAGGAGGATCCGCCCTCCCGACAGATCGATATCGCGTTGCTCGGCCAGGCGTCGCACATGGCTGCTCAAGGATGCGCCGCTACGCTTGCCGTGATCGGATTCGTGAAAGCTGAAGACTGCCGCGCGATTGACGCCGAACAGGCGAGACTGGCGATCCGCTTCATCAAGCCGGTCGAGGTCGATGAGCAGGTTCATCACCCGGTAAGTGAACCTGTGGTGCACGGGCCGCATGCGTGCGTGCATCACCCTGCCCAGATAGAGCGCGGCTGCAGATGACGTCGCTGTTCGTTCTGGAGCGCCCGGTTGCAACATCTTCTACTCGGCAGCCTGGGCCAGCAACGCGCCGGACTGTCGCCACGGCATCGAACTGCCAAGTGCCTCGGCGACGGCGATGCCGGAGCGCAGGCCATCCTCGTGGAATCCGTAGCCGGTCCACGCGCCGCAAAACCAGGTGCGGCGGCGTCCCTGGATTTGCGGGAGGTTCCTCTGCGCGGCAAACGCGCCCGCGTCATATTGTGGATGCGCGAATGTGAACTTGCCGAAAGTGAGATGAGGCGCCGGCTCAAAAGGGGGATTGAGGCTGACGAATAGCGGCTTGCTGTCGTCGATGCCCTGCAGCCGGTTCATCCAGTAGGTCACCGCGACATCGTTCTGGGCAGGCGTTTCGCGTCGCCATCGCAAGAAGTTCCAGGATGCCCATGCATTGCGGCGTTTCGGCATGAGGTTGAGGTCGCGGTGCAGATAGGCCGTGTTTGGAGCGTAGCGGATCGCGCCGAGAATGGATCTCTCGCGTGGGTCGGCATCCGACAACATCGCCAGGGCCTGATCGCTGTGACAGGCCATCACGACAGCGTCGTAGGAGTCCTGATTGCCGTGACTGTCGCCGATCGTCACCCCGTGCTCGGTGCGATGGATCGACGTCACAGCGCAGCCGAGCCGGATGCTGGACTTGAACCTGGCCGTGAGCTTCTCGACATAGCGCCGGCTGCCTCCCTGGACGGTCCGCCAGAGCGGCCGATCCAGATGCAGCAGCCGGTGATTGTCGAAAAACGCGATGAAGTTTTCCGCGGGAAAGGCGAGGATCTCGGCTGAGGGCGACGACCAGATGGCGGCTCCCATCGGTCCCAGATAATCGCTGAACAGGCGCGGGCTGAACGCTCCCTGGCGCAGATATTCGCCGAGTGTCAGGTTCTGGAGCCGGCCAGCCCGCAAGTCGGAGACGCTTTCCTTGTTGAAGCGTCGGACCTCGGCCAGCATGCGAAAATACGACGGGGAGAAGAGGTTGCGCGGCTGGGCAAACAGGCCGGAGGCGACCTGCAGGAAGGTCTCGCCGCCACCCCGCCATTCAAATCGGCCATGGTCGGCCGACATCGCGAAGCTCATGCATGTCTCCTCGGTCTTCACACCCAGGTGCGCGAACAGAGACGTCAATTCCGGGTAGTTCGGCTCGTTGAACACGATGAAGCCGATGTCGACGTCGATCTCTTCGCCATCGTAGTCAACCCGTACTGTATGACTGTGTCCACCCGGCCGCAATTCGCGCTCGTAGACGGTCACGGCATGACGTTCGGACAGGAGCCATGCGGCGGCATTGCCGGCAATTCCCGTCCCGATCACCGCCAAACGCATGCTTTGTCGCCCCCCAATACCACCAGCGACGGCCGGAACATCCGGTTTCGGGCCAATGTCGTTCGTCGCCGGCTCAGGACAGCTCTCATAGCTGACCCGTCCACACACGCCTGAGGAAACGTTCCAGCGGACAGCGTGGATCACCCGTGAAACCGGGGCCTGGGGCGGACGTAAGGATCCGAGTTTGCGTATGGTGAGGCATGGATTTCCTGCAAATACTGATCGTCGCCGGCATCGCTCTCGCGCTTTCGCTGTTGATGGGGCTGGCCTGGATCGTTCAGCAGCGAACCGGCAATTCCGGGTGGGTCGATACGATCTGGACCTACTCCGTCGGCCTCGTTGGGGCGGTGGCGGCCCTTTTGCCGTTTGGCGAGGCGCTGCCGATGCGCCAGATGCTCGCGGGCGGGCTCGTGCTGCTTTGGTCGGTGAGGCTCGGGACGCATATCGCCCGGCGCGCCGCGGCGGGTATCGACGATCCGCGATATGCGAGCTATGCGCAGGAATGGGGCTCACAGGCGCCGCTTCGCATGTTCGCGTTCCTGCAGTCGCAGGCCTTCGCCTCGGTGCCGCTGCCATTCGCTGTCTTCCTGGCTGCACACGCGCCACGGGCTGCCCTGGGCGTTCAGGACTATGTTGGCGCCGCCATCATGCTTGCGGCCGTTGCAAGCGAGGCGATCGCCGACGAGCAATTGCGAGGCTTCAAACGCAACAAGGCAAATGCGGGCCTGGTCTGCGATGTCGGGCTTTGGCGCTGGTCGCGTCATCCGAATTACTTCTTCGAATGGCTCGGATGGCTGGCCTACCCGGTCATCGCACTGTCGCCGGGCTACGCATGGGGCTGGGCGAGCCTGATCGCGCCGGCGATCATGTACTGGATATTCGTGCACGTGACTGGAATTCCCCCGCTCGAAGCTCAGATGCTTCGATCCCGCGGCCGCCGGTATCGAGACTATCAGGCACGCACCAGCGCTTTCCTTCCACGACCGCCCAAGAAGGCGCCGGAATGATCGGAACTCCCGCGCCGCACGATCTGGTTCAAGGGCCTGACAAGGTTGCGCGGCAAGGCGGAACGACGGCGCAACGTGATCCAGCGAAGGGCTCACGTCGTTTCCAGGCGTTGCCTTTGCCATGCCGGTTGCGACACCACCGGAGAGGAGACCGGACATGAGCCTGCTCTTTACGTATCTGTCGGTCGCTGCGACCTTCGTCGCGCTCGACATGATCTGGCTCAAGACCATGGTTGAGAGGCTTTACCGGCCGGTGCTGGGCGACATGTTGCGCTCGGAGCCCGACCTCGCAGCGGCGGCAGTATTTTATCTGGCGTATCCCGTCGGCCTGATCTGGTTCGCGGTGCTGCCGGCTCAGCAGGATGGCGGCGCTCTGCGCGCCTTCACGTCCGGCGTGATGCTGGGCTGCTTCACTTATGCGACTTACGATCTGACCAACCAGGCAACGCTGAGGAATTGGTCGACGGGGCTCACTGTTGCGGACGTGTGCTGGGGATCCTTCCTCGCCGGTGTCAGCGCCTGGACCGGATTTCTCGCCGCTCAACGGATGGCGCATTGATCATGGATGGGACACACGACGGGGCGCTGCGGCACGATGGCGACCGCAAGCGCGGCAGATGGTACCTATGTGCCGCTTTCCTGCTTCTGGTTCCCGCTGCGGGGATGCTGATCGGGGTCCTGAACCGTCCGGGAGCGTGGTACGCGGCGCTCAACAAGCCATCTTTCAATCCGCCGGATGCGGTCTTCGCGCCGGTCTGGACGGCTCTGTTCCTGATGATCGCCGTGGCGGGCTTCCGCACCTTCGAGACGGAGCCGCGCGGAACGACGATGAGATTATGGAGCCTGCAGATGATCCTGAATTTTGCATGGTCTCCCATCTTCTTTTCGCTTCATCGCATGGATGTGGCGCTAGGCGTCATTATTGCGCTGTTCGCCGTGATCCTTGCCTTTGTCTGGCGTCAATGGGCGAGCGATCGGTTGGCCACGACGCTTTTCATTCCCTATGCTGGCTGGGTAGGTTTTGCGACCTTGCTGAACATCTCGTTGCTCCGTCTCAATTAGGGCGGCCGCGTCGAACTGACTTCATCGCGTCGAATGGGCCAACGTGGCGCCGAACTCAAGGATTGTTCGCTCGATCGCACCCTTCAAAGGCGTCTCTGGTTTCCGCGATTTTTCGGAGAGCGACGTGAATGCGATCTGGACACTCCGCCTGGCATCGTCGTCGAGCACGAGGTGCGCAAGATCGACCAGACGATCGCCGAAGCGCTCCATGACAGCGAGCAAATGATCGAGACCTTCCGCGGACTGGTCCGCTGCCAGATGGTCGACCTCTCTCACCATCTGCTCGAGCCTCGCAACGGAGGACACCAGTGGGTCCTGGTGTCCACGGTTGGGAAATTCGATGATCTCTGCGGCCACCCGAGGGTTCCTCGCCTGCGTCAGGCTGCAGCGGATGCGGCGAGGCAGTCCTTGCGTACCGCCAGAAGGGTTCGGTGCAGCCAGGTCTTGATGGTGCCGACCGGCACACCGAAGCGCCGCGACAAGCTCGCGCGGCTCTCACCCTCGAGATAGGCCAGCGCCACCAGCCTGCGGCGGTCTTCCGGCAAACGAGCCAGCACGCTACGTGCGATCGGTTCGGCGCGGGCGTAGTCGAAATCGTCGATCGCCGGCTGATCAGCACTGGTCGGAACCAGAAGCGCCTCGTCCAGCTCGTGAGTCGGCAGTCTTCTGACCCGCAGATGGTCGATGGCGGTATTCCGGGCGATGGCTGACATCCAGGTCATCGCCGAAGCGCGGCTGCCGTCGAACCGACACGCGTTGCGCCAGATCTTCAGATAGGTTTCCTGAAGAATGTCATCGATGTCGTGGGGCGGAGTTCCGACGGCGAGCGCAGTCCTGCGCAGCCTGCTCCGTGTGAGCATATGCAGCGCTGCGAAGGCCCGGGTGTCGCCCGCCGAAACGCATGCCAGCAGTTCGGGCAATGTTTCGCTCTGCGCCTGTCCTGTCAGGCTTAAGCCGGCCATGACCTGTCTCCCCTTGCATTTCCTTCGAAACGCTCCGGGCTCGCGTTCGGATCACCCGGCGGAAGAAGGAGGCGAACGGATCAAAGCCGCACGAATGGCCCGATCAGCCTGCCGAGCAAGCCGTTCATGCGCAGGTTGCCCGTCATTGCAACAAGGCAAACACATGGGCCCTCGTCGCCCACCACAGGCCGATGATCGATCTCGTCGTCGCCATAGTCGAAATCACCGGGACCAAACCGGCCGCCTTCGTGGCTGAAGCTGCCCTCGAGCACGAGGGTCAGTTCGGTGCCGGTGTGCGTGTGTTCGAGCATGCGGCTCCCCGGCGCGGAGCGAAGCAGAAAGGCCCGCGCCGTCCCCGAACCGGACAACTCAATCGGCCGCATGCTCAGACCCGGAGCGATGCGCCTGCGCTTGCCGATGCGGTAGTTTCGCAGTGCCGCCGGAACATCCTGCTCGCTGCCGCGAGCGACCTCGGCAGTCGGCGCCGCTCGTTTTTCAGGAGCGTCGTGAATGCGTGACATCACCTGCTCGAACGCATCCGATGCGACCGGCACCGGCTCGACATCTTCAAGCGCCAAGCCGCCAAGTTGCTCGATGGCCTGCACGAACCGGCCGCACCGTGCGCAACCGGCAACATGCACCCCCACCACCAATTGATGGGCTTCTTCCAACCTGCCGGCCGCAAAGTCGGCCAGAAGATCTTCCGGTGGATGATGGCTGATCGTCATGCTTCTTCGTCCAATATGTCTCTCAAGCGGTTCATCGCCAGCCTGATCCGCGACTTGACCGTTCCGAGCGGAATGCCGAGCTGGCTCGCGATTTCCGGGTGCGGCCTCTCCTCGATGAATGACAACCTCACCACCATGGATTGCTCCATCGAGAGCTGCTTGACGGCCGAATTGATCCGCGCGGCATCCTGCGCGCGGGACATGAGGGCATCCGCGGGCTCGGCGGGATCCGGCGTCTCGGGAAGCTCAGAGGTGCCCCGCAGGCGGTCTGCCCGCGCCCTGCTGCGGAACAAATCGATGCGCAAGTTGCGCGCGATGGTGAATATCCATGCCGCGGCCCCGGCCGTCGCAGGATCGAACTGGCCTGCCTTCCGCCAGACGGCGATCATGGTATTTTGAGCAATCTCCTCCGCCTCGTCCGAACTGCACCCGGCCTTCAGCATCAGTCCCTTGATACGTGGCGCGAAATGCTCGAATAGGCGCTTGAAGGCCTCCCGGTCCCGGGTCGAGGCGACGCGTCCGATCAGATCAGCCCAATCCACCTTTGTGTTCGGCCCTTTGCTCGTGCCAGTCGACAGCCGCGCTTCAAACCTCCGGGGAAAACCAGCCTTCGCCCGGATTGGCGCATCTAAAGCTCGGATAGCAGCGATCATAGCGCCTCGACAAGCGACCTGTGGGTCTGGGAACGAACGAGGACAGGCCCTGGATCACCGCGGAATGATCATTGCGACAGGTTCCGGGGCCGTCTGCACGCAGGTCCGGCCGACCGTGGGCCTTGCGGTCATGGCCAGCGAGTCCTTATTGACGTTGGATCGTCTCTGTCGGGAGTAGGGCATGCCCCTCTGGACCTGTGAAACCTGCGGCGCGCAATTCCCGGGTGGCAAAAATCCGCCCGCGTCCTGTCCGATCTGCGAGGACGAACGGCAATTCGTCGGCTGGAAGGGGCAGACTTTCCTCACGCGCGAGGCGCTCTCGGAACGTCACCGCATCGTCTGGCGCGACGATCTCGGTCTGACTGGCATCGCACTCGAGCCAAGCTTTGCCATCGGTCAGCGGGCGCTGCTGGTACCGCTCGCGGACGGCTGCCTAATGTGGGACTGCGTACCGCTGGCGACGCCGGAGGCGATCGCGCAAGTGCGGTCACGCGGCGGCCTGAAGGCGATCGCGATCTCGCATCCGCACTACTATGGCGCGCTCGCCGACTGGAGCGAGGCGTTCGGCGGTGTACCGATCTATTTGCACGCCGATGATCGCCAATGGGTGACGCGTCCGCATTCATCGATCGTGCACTGGACCGGCGAAAACCATCGCATCTCCGACGATGTGCTGCTGCTGCGCACCGGCGGTCATTTCGCAGGTGCCACCGTGCTGCACCATGCGAGTGGTGCGGACGGCAGGGGCGCGCTGCTCACCGGCGATGTCGCGCAGGTCACGATGGATCGCCGCTTCGTCAGCTTCATGTACTCCTATCCGAACTACATGCCGCTCAATGCCGCCGCGGTGCGACGGATTGCGGCGGCCGTCGAGCCGCTGGCGTTCGACCGCATCTACGGTGCCTGGTGGGGTCGCAACATCGCAGCAGGCGCCAAGGCCGCATTCGCGGCCTCTGTCGCCCGCTATCTGGCCGCCATCGCCTGAGCCGGCTTGCGACCGGATTTATCTTGCTGACCCACAATAAATGGACTATAAGTACAGTTATTAAGCGTGACGCAATGATGCGTCTGCGGGACCGGCATGATCGATGCATCGCTGTTTCCGCGGCGCGCTTGTCGCGTGAGCGGGAGTTCGGTCCATGACGGCAGGGCGCGACTACGAGATCTTCGAGGCCGGCGACGTCACGCTCCGGTCCGGGGCTGTCGTCCCTTCGCTCAAGCTCGCCTACAAGACCTACGGCACGCTCAGTCCGGACAAGGACAACGTCATTCTCTACCCGACCTCGTTCAGCGCGCAGCACACCGACACCGAGTGGCTGATCGGCCCCGACGGCGTGCTCGACCCCACACGCTACTTCATCGTGATCCCGAACCTGTTCGGTAACGGCCTGTCGTCCTCGCCGTCGAATAGCGCCGCGCCATTCCCGATCCTGACCTATCACGATGCCATTGCGGTCCAGCACCGGTTGCTTGCCGAGCAGTTCGGCACCTCGAAGCTCGCCCTGGTCTATGGCTGGTCGATGGGCGGCATGCAGGCCTATCACTGGGCGGCGCTGCATCCCGATATGGTCGAGCGGGCGGCGGTCGTCTGCGGCAGTGCCCGCTGCGCGCCCTATAATTACGTCTTCCTGGAAAGCGTGAAGGCCGCGCTGACGGCAGATCCCGCCTTCCGTGACGGCCGCTTCGTCGAGAATCCCGTCGCGGGCTATCGCGCCATGGGGCGCGTCTACGCGGGTTGGGCGATGTCGCACGGCTTCTATCGCGACGAGATCTGGCGCGAAGCAGGCTTCACCTCGCTGGACGACTATCTCGTCCGCACCTGGGACGCGGCGTTTGCCCGGCGCGATGCCAACGATCTCCTGGCGCAGATCGGCATCTGGCAGAATGGCGATATCAGTCGCTGCACGACCTTCGACGGCGATTTCGATCGCGCGCTCGGTGCGATCACGGCGCACATGCTGCTGATGCCGGGCGCGACCGATCGCTATTTCGACGTTCGCGACAACGAGGACGAACTCGGCCGGCTGGTCAACGCGCGCTCTGCGGTGCTGCATCCGATCCCGTCGCTGCATGGCCATCGCGCCGGCAACCCCGTCAACAATCCGCGCGATCGGGCCTTCATCAAGGCCGAGATCGCAGAGCTTCTCGGCAAGTAGGGCAGACATCCGATCATGAGCGACGCAACGATTTCAGAGTCCAGCCATCGCTTGAAGCCGCTGACGCCGGCGATGCTGCGCGAATTGTCGGTGCGCTCCAATCTCAGGGGTGCCGCGCAAAGCCTCAGCCATTACGGCCTGGTTGTACTGGTCGGCGCGCTGATCTGGAGGGTCTCTTCGACATGGGGTGTCTTTTGGGCGTTGCCGCTGATGCCGGTGCAGGGCTATCTCGTCGCCTTCCTGTTCATGGCCGTGCACGAGACCGCGCACAAGACCGCGTTCAAAAGCCGCGGCCTCAATCTCGTGGTTGGCTATCTCTCGGGTTTCGTCATCGGATTGCCTTACGAATATTACTGCCTGTTTCACTGGGACCATCATCGCTACACCCAGGATCCGGACAAGGACCCCGAGCTGGTCGTCGGCGTCAAACCGAAATCCGACACCCAGCTCGCGCTCGCCTATAGCGGCGTGCTGCAGGTCGCCGGCCGTCTCTGGCTGATGCTCGGCCATGCCATCAGTGGTAAGGTCACCGTGCCCTGGATCCCGGAAAATAAGCGTGCGGTCATCGTGACCGAGGCGCGCGTCTATGCCGGATTCTATGTCGCGCTGCTCGTGCTGTCGCTATGGTTCTCGTCGGCGCTGCTGCTCTGGGTCTGGATCGTGCCGCTGATCATTGGGCAGTTCTTCCTGCGGCCCTATCTCTATGCCGAACACACCGGCTGCGAGCGTACCCGCAGCGCATTCCAGAACACTCGCACGACCTACACCGGTGCAATCGTCAAATGGATCGCGTGGAACATGCCCTACCATGTCGAGCACCACGCTTATCCCTCGATCCCGTTCCACGCGCTGCCGAAGCTGAACGGGATCGTCGACGACGAAATCGTCCATCGTGGCCGCGGCTACATCAGGACGACGCGCGAGACCTGGGCCTGGTTTCGGCGGCATAGACAGGCCGGCTAGTCGAAAAAATTTGACGCGCAAAGGCCCCGATCGCGGTGCGATCGGGGCTTTGTCGTGAATGCGAGATATCAGTAGATCCCGTACGCGCAGACGTTCACGACGCGGACGCGCAGGCCGTGGCGGGTCTGGACGACGCGCTCCTGATAGCAATTGTTGACCCCGCTGTTGACGTAGACGCCACCAAAGCCCCAGCCGTGACCCCAGTGATGGTGGAAGCCGTGGGCCGACGCGGCGGTGGGGGCGAGAGCGGCAACGCCGAGCGAACCGGCGGCGATCAGACCAAGTGCAAGCTTACGAAACATCTTCATTCTCCAGTGTGGCGCAAGGGCCGTTGTTGTGTCCCTGCATCTCGGTCGAGCCGAAACGCGGATGCGTTCATGCGGCGCGGGGAGAATCGTGTTTCAGGAGTGTTTCGTCGCTCGCGGCGGATTGCGCCGCCGTCCTGTTTTCCGCGCCGCGTGATAGCGCACGGCCATCGCCTTCGTCAGCTCGGCCATCTTCTCGCGCAGATCGGCCGGCTCAAGCACTTCGGCCTCGGGTCCGAGCCGCAACAATTCGGCGGCGGCATGCCATGACGTCTTGCCGGTCGGCACTCTGGCAATGCGCCAGCCGTCAGCATCTGCGGTCTCTTCGAGCTGCGTCCGCGCCCTGACGTAAGGCTGGCTCAGTGCATCGAGCAGTTTCACGCCGAAGGGCGACAGCCGAACGATCGCGACATTGGGATGCATCTCCGCCTCGAGACGCAGCGTTGCGTCCCGCCAATAGCCGGCGAGATCGAAGCCGGCGGGCCGCTCACAGCGATCGTCGAGCGCCATGCAGTCGAGCACGCGCGCGACGCGATAGGTCCGCACGCTGCCGTCGACCAGACCTGCGAGATACCAGCTGCCACCTTTCAGCACGAGACCGAGCGGCGCGACGCGGCGTTGCTTCTCGGCGCGCCAGCTCTGGTAGCGGATCTTGATCAGTGTCCCGCGCAGGGTCGCGCCGGCGATGGTGCGCAGATGCCTTGGTTGTTCCGGCTCGCCGAACCAGCCCGGCGCGTCGAGGTGAAAGCGCTCCTGCATCCGTCCGGCGTCTTCGCGCAGATTGACGGGCAGTGCGGCCATCAGCTTGTTCTGTGCGGCGATCATCGCCGCATCCAGCCCGAACGCCGCCGCCGGGCCCGGCAATCCCGCCAGAAACAACGCTTCCGCCTCGCTCTGCGACAGACCGTTCAGCCGCACGCGATAACCGTCGAGCAGCCGATAGCCGCCCTCCGCGCCGCGGTCGGCATAGATAGGAACGCCGGAGGCCGCGAGCGCGTCGATGTCGCGGTAGATCGTGCGCACCGAAACTTCGCAGGCCTCCGCGAGTTCAGGCGCGGTGACCTGCCCCTTGGCCTGCAGGGTAGTGAGGATCGATAGCATCCGGCTCGCGCGCATGGTCCTTTAAACCATACCTGACACAAGATGTCAGGTATGGTCCGCTACAACGCCATCGCCAGCCGGCCAGATGGAGACCTGCCATGACCGATCCGAACCGCATCACGCTGTATTATTCGCCGCAAAGCCGCGCCACCGGCACGCGGGTGCTGCTGGAAGAGCTGGGGGCGCCTTATGATCTTCATGTCCTCAACATGAAGGCTGGCGAGCAGCGCCAGCCGGCCTATCTCGCCATCAACCCGCTCGGCAAGGTGCCGGCGATCCACCACCGCGGGCAGCTCGTGACCGAGCAGGTCGCGATCACCATCTATCTTGCCGATTTGTTTCAGGAGGCCGGGCTGACCCCCGCGCTGAACGATCCGCTGCGCGGCCCTTATCTGCGCTGGATCGCCTATTACGGCGCCTCGTTCGAGCCGGCCCTGATCGACAAGTTCATGCAGCGCGAGCCGGCACCGATTACGCAATCGCCCTATGCCGATTATGATACCATGATCGGCGCGCTCGAGGCACAGCTGTCGAAGGGACCGTATCTGCTCGGCGAGCGCATGACGGCCGCAGATGTGTTGTGGGGCGTCGCGTTCAGCTGGACGATGATGTTCGGTATTGTGCCGAAGAAGGACGTGTTCGTCCGCTATGCCGAACGCATGACCTCGCGGCCCGCGTTCCAGCGCATCAACGCGGCCGACGCCGAGATGGCGGCGCAGCACGCTGCCGCGGTTCCTGGTGGGTGAATGATCTAGGTTGTAGACGATGACGCCGATGCACACGACCAACTGCTTCAACACCTTCATCCGGGTTGCTGAAGATTGTCCTGCGCGCACTGGCGAAGAGCCGCCGCTGCGCGCGGGAAAGCCGACGGTGGCGTGCCTGCAATACGGGATGATCGCCAAGGCGCCTTACAAATACACGTCCGACGACGTGATCTTCGCGACGTCTGCGCCGGGACGCGAGCTCAATGAGAAGGCGACGAAAACGGAGAAGCATGCGGCCCGTGAAGCGTTCTTCTCCAGGGGGCAGGCATGCATGAGGGCGTCAGGTCTGGGCAAGCGCTTCGGCTGGGGCGTTCATGCCGATAGCGAGGGCCGGATCGCGATCTACGCTGTCGACAGCGAACGCTACCAGGAGCTTGTCCTCGATCCCAAGCTCACGCAGGTGCGCGCGATGAGGTCGAAGCGGGCGTGATCAGAATTTCGGCGGCCGCTTTTCCGCGAACGCCTTGATGCCTTCCTTGATTTCGTCGCCGCGCATGCTGTCGCGGTGACGCTGGTCGGCGGCTTGCTCGTCGAGTTCGCCGCGGGCGAATTCATTGATGGCGCGCTTCATGCCCCGCATCGCCTGCGGTGCGTTGCCGGCGAGGATCGCAGCGAGCTTGTCGACCTCCTCGTCCAGAAACTCCACCGCCACCATATCGGTGAGATAGCCGATCCGCAGCATCTCCGGCGCGCTGATCTTTTGCGCGGTCAGGAACAGCTTCTTCGCATTGTTGACGCCGAGCCGCGTCACATAGCGTTTGATGCCGCTGCTGTAATAGTGCAGCCCGAGCCGGGCCGCAGGCATGAACATTTCGGCGCTGTCGACGCCGATGCGGAAGTCGCAGGCGAGCGCGAGGTCGGTCGAGCCGCCATAGACGCCGCCGTTGAGTCGGCAGATCGTGGGTACGCCGAGATCCTCCAGCCGGTTGACGACCACCTCGAAGGCGGAGCCCGCGCTCTGCTGCTCGCTCGCGCTGACCGCGCGCTCGGCAACGGAATTGAGGTCATAGCCCGCGGAGAAGGCGCGCCCCGTGCCTGTCAGTACCAGCACGCGGATATCAGGATCGGCCTCGACCCGGTCGAACAGTTTGACCAGCTCGCCGAGATCCTCGGCCTGAAGCCGGTTGAGATGTTTGGGCCGGTTGAGGCGGATGGTGGCGCGTGCGCCAATGAGTTCGAGCACCGGGCCAGTGGCTGCGTCGGCTGAGTCCGACATTCTTGTCTCCATTTACTTGCTTGTCGCCATCATTTGTTTTCGAGCGTGCGCCGCTTCGCCTCGGCATCGATGGTTTCGGCGAGATCGGGATGCCGCGCCATCAGCACGCGGAAGTCGACGAGGTCGAGCACAAGAAGCCGCGACACCTTAGTGGTCGAGACATTGGCGCCGCGCAAATTGTTGCCGAGCAAGGCCATCTCGCCGAAGAACGCGCCGTCGCCGAGCCGCACCTTCTTGCCGGGCAGGTCGACCTCGACCTCGCCGGCGGCGATGAAATACATGCAGTCGCCCTGCGCACCCTTGCGGATGATCATGGTGCGCGCCGGCAGCTCCATGGTGCGCAGCATGTGGGTGACGTCGGCGATGGCGGCCGGGCCGAGCGCAGCAAAGAACGGCACCTTGCTGACCGATTCCCAGGTCTTGAGGAAATTGTCGCGCCGGGTCTCCGCGGCAAAGCCGGTCGCCAAAATACCGGTCCAGAGGCCGAACACGCCGAGGCCGGAGATCATCACCAGCGCCGCCACCATGCGGCCCAGCGGCGTCACCGGCACGACGTCGCCATAGCCCGTCGTCGTCAGGGTAGCGACGGCCCACCACAGCGCGGCCGGGACGCTGCCGAACGTCTGCGGCTGCACGTCCCGCTCCAGGAAATATTCGGCGACCGAGGCCAGGAAGACCACCATCAGGAAGATCACGAGCACGCTGAGCAGCGGCCCCGATTCCAGCACCAGCACCCGCCGAAGCTGCCGCAGGCCGGGAATGCCCGGCACCACCTTCAGCACCCAGAGCACACTGAGCAGCCACGCGGTTCTCGGCTCGATCCCCAGAATCAGCGCGGCCGGCACGGCCAACGCTCCGACCGCGTCGACCAGCCCGGCGGAGGAGGACATGTAGAGGGCAAGGCGCCCCTGTCGCGCCATATGGCGCAGCCGGACCACCCATTCGAACACGAAGTAGACGAGGCAGGTCCAAAGCAGGGCATCGATCCAGCGATGCGCCGTCTCATAGGCCGGGTTGACCGTCAGGAGCATCATGCCGAGCACGCCGACGCCGACGGCAACGTAGGCCGCCCTGGTCATGTTGCGGCCGGCCGTGGCGGCCGCGAACTGGGCCAGGGCGGAGATCAGCGGCTTGGACATGCGGGCAGGCGGCTCGAGTTTTGTCTTTGCGGTCCCCGGCTGGAACCTCGGTGCCAAAGTGCCTGCCTGGGCCGAGGCCGTCAACGACGGGCGCGTCCGCCGCCCACGCGCCGCTACTTGAAATGCGGGGGTTCGTCGTAGCCGCGACGGCTGCTGAAGAACAGCAGCACCATCAAGCCGATGCCGACAAGAACGGAAAATCCGGCCCCCAACGCCAGCGCCACATAGCCTTCCGTGGGGATGGGCTCGCCGTCGACCGCCAGCGCGGAATAGGCGAAATAGCCTACCGCCGCCAGCATTCCCAGCAGGAAGATGATGAGGAGTGCACGCATGGCGCGGTCTCCGGTTGCACCCGGGAGCAAACGGTTGTGGACGAGCACGGTTCCCGGACTAAGGCCCGGCCGCCTGCGAACGTGCCGGCAAGGCGTCGCCGCAGGTCCTCACATCGGTAGGTCAGGCACTCTGAGCTGTCTTTACCACCACGACATTGCTCTCGTCGTGCTGGGGAGGGGCCACATCCTGAGCGGCCTTCTCGCTCTCGCCCGCATGGCGCTTGAGGTAGTCGCGGCGCATGCCGATCTCGTCGCGGACGAATTCGTAGCCGAGCTTGAAGGTGTCGAGCCCGTCGCTACTGATCGTGCCGTCTCGCAAGCCGATGACGGCGCCACGCAAGATGCCTTCCAGCTCGTCCTGGAGACCTTCGAGCTGGTCCAGCGAATGAGCGTGTTCGATCCGCTCGCCGACGTCGAGGATAGCGGTGGCGAGCTCGCTGGCCTTCTCCGGCGCGATCCGGGTGATCTTAGCGTAGATCGCGGCGAAGATCGAGCCGATGACGCTGAGCGCGGCAGCGCCCAGATACATCAGGTCGCTGTACTTATCCATGAACGACTTGGTGTCGTCGTTGATGTAGTCGGCCGCCCCTTGATGCGCGATCACGAAGGCGTCCTTCTCGACGGACGCGGGCTCGATTCTGCTGGCAAAGCCGCCGTCGAGCCCGAGCGCGGACTTGTTCTCGTAGACGATGCGCGCGAGATCCCCGGCCGCCGTCGGCGACATCCTGGATTGGACGACCAGCAACCATTCGAGCCCGATCGTGTCGAGATCGTCGTCGGGAATTTCCGGTGATGCGGACAGCATGCCCGCCGTCAGCGTCTCGCTGGAAATGCCGGGGATCTTGCGCGCCAGCACTTTCGCCTCGTCGATCGCGTTCAGCGTGAAGCCGCCGCGCCTGGCGACCTGCTCATACGCCTTGTCCCGCACCGCCCGCGAGGCGTGGACGATGGCGACGACCGCGCCAAAGCCGCTCGCCGGCGCGAACAGCTTGTCGAGCGTTGCGCCCTGCGGCGCCATCTGGATCTTCGCCGCGTCCGCACCGTCGGGAATGTCGAGGATGCCGCGGACGAAGGCGAGCGAGGATTCGTTGTCGGCGAGGACGGCGACCTTCTTCTTCTTCAGCTCGGCGAGCGACTTGATCTTCTTGTTTCCGGGCCCGAGCAGCAGCACGAGATCGTGCTCGAGGATTGCGAGTGTGCGTGCCCGCAGCGGCACCTTGGCGTCGGTGCGAAGCACCGCGAGGTCGGCCTGCCTGCGATCGAACTGGGCGATCGCCTTGGCGTTGTCGGCGTTGTTGACGATCTTGATCCGAAAGCGCGAGGCGTTGTTCTTCAGGACCGCGGCGAGCTTGGCTGCGAACAGCGCCTCGTCGCTATTGGGGGCGCCGACGGCAAAGGTCAGCGTCTCCGAATTGTGCACCAGCATGCGGCCGCCCCAGACGGTGGCAAGCGACAATAGCAGGGTCAGCACGACGTAGAGGAAGACCTGCTGCTGGTTAGTCTTGATCACCTTGGGTCGCCGGGGCGGTGGCTCGATCGGCGATGAGGTAGGGCCCTCAGTACTCATGGCAGCACTCTGGCCTTATGATTCCGGTGGCGGGCGGCATCGCGGATGTGATCGCTCCGGCCGCCCTGTAATTCGTAAACGTCTGAAATAAGAACGATATTCTCTACTGGCGATGATAGCGCGCAGGCCGCGGAATGCAAATTCCGAGCCGAAGGTAACCTTACTCGACCCGGCCCCGGCGGTTGACCATCCTATCACCAGTTAGCCACAGTTGGCGATTTTCCGGTTCCCCCCGGCTGCATTCCGTCGCGGGAGATGTCATAAATCGCACGTCCCGGCGATTTGACCGGTCCAGGAAGAGATTGCGCTGAACGCTCCAATTCTTCTTGTCACGTCAATGAGGGCGCCTTGTCGTTTCCACCCCTGTCATCGGCGGTTCCGGTCGAAGCCCTCATTGGTTGGATGTTGCTGCTCACGTTCAAGCACATCATCGCCGATTTCGTGCTCCAGACTGCCTGGATGGCGCACGGCAAGGACCAGAAGCACGGCTGGGCCCTGCCGCTCCTGGTGCACTGCCTGGTTCACCTTGCGGTTGCGCTTCCGCTGATCCTGATCGTGGCGCCGAAATTCTGGTTTGTGGCGTTGATCGACTTCGTGATCCACATCACGATCGACCGCGCCAAGGGCCTGGTCTCGGCCAATTTCGGTGTCGATCTTGCGCATCCCTGGTTCTGGACTCTGATCGGTGTCGACCAGGCCCTGCACCATCTGACCGGCTTCGGCCTCTCCATCTTCATGGCGGCGAACTGAGCGGTGGCGGCGTAGGTAGTCGTCCATCGGCGTCCACAAGAGGTCGTCATGCCCGGGCTTGTCCCGCCTGCGCGGCCGAAGCTGCGTTGGCGAGGCGAAGGCCCGGGCATCCACGTTCTTCGCGCTCTCGGCTTTCCGTGGATGGCCGGGACAAGCCCGGCCATGACGCTGTGGAGGCATTTCCGGCCATTGATTCGCTGCCAAGGCGCAAGGACCCCGGGTGACTACCGGGCCGCGTGGTTAACCTTTCGTTAGAGAATTGCACTGCATCTTCCCACACGAGGGAGAACTGCAATGTTTTCAAGCCGCGATACCTTTGAAGGCGATTCGTGCCCGGTCCGCGACGAACTCCTTGGCGAGATGTACCGCGCCAGCGAGAGTGGCCTGCCGAGGCTGGTTGAAAGTGTTTCCCCTGACGCGCGCGCCAGGCTGGCGCTGTTCTGCTATCGCCGCAGCCATCTGCACTCGCTGGCGGTCGCGATCGCCGGCAGCTGCAACGAGCGTGACCTGATCGAGAACGGCGGCCGTGTCGGTTCGACGCTCTACGCGCTTGCGCGCGAAGGTGCGGCGAAATCCTCGCCGTCGCTGTCCGGGGGCCGCAAGCCGATCACGCTGTCGACCAAGCCGCTCTCGGTGCTCGCGCCGCTGGACGACGAGATCGACGACGAGATCAGCGAAGCCGTCCCCGCCTAAACGCTCGCGATAATTGGCAGTCCGAATTTCCGCCGCGCCATGGCGCATTCGGCATCGCCCGGCATGCATGTGCGGCACACCTCGGGCCGCACTGCGTAGATGCCGCACGCGGTCGCTTGTCCGATCTCTCCCTGCAACGCCGAACAGCGATCGCCTTCACAGCGCATGCCGGATTGACGGTCGTTGACGAGCGCTTCGGGAATGGCGGCAAGCTCCTCGTCGCTCTCGATCGAGAAGCGCGGCCAGTTCGCCGAATAGCCGCAGCAGGCGCCGCAACTCTGGCAGCAGCTCGACAGGTCGATGGGGGCGTTCTCGTCCATTCGTCACGTGTCCTTCACGTATCCTTGGGCGGGCCCCAGACCAGGCTCTGCCGCCATTTCGCGCGCAACACGTCGCGCCTTTCAGGATATCTCTCGTCGGGATAGCTCGCATCCACCACGCGGTCCGTGCGGAAGCTGCGGAAGTCGCCGCGCAGCTCGCACCAGGCCGCGAGCAGGCGCACGGCTTCGAGATAGCCGATCGAAATCGGCCAGATCATGCGCTCGCTGGCGCGGCCCTGTTCGTCGCGATAGCGCAGCATGATCTTCTTGCCTTCGTGGATCTGGGTGCGCGTGCGGGCCATGTCCAGGCGGTCCGGCTCCCTGTTCCAGCTCGGCCGGGCCCGGCTTGCCGGCTCCAGCACGAAGGGGCGCAGGCGCTCGGGGACAGTGTCGGCGATCTTGGCCATCAAGTCTTCAGCCGCGCGCGCCAGCGCGGGATCGGCATGGCCGGCGACCCATTGCGCGCCCAGCACCGCCGCCTCGATCTCGTCGGGTGTCAGCATCAAAGGCGGCAGGTCAAAACCCTTTTCCAGGATGTAGCCCATGCCGGCTTCACCGCGGATCGGCACGCGCTGGCCGATCAGCGTGGCGATGTCGCGATAGATCGTGCGCTTCGAGGTCTCGAGCTCGGCCGCGATGGCGTCCGCCGTCAGCGGCTTACGCGTGCGCCTCAGCACCTGGATGATTTGAAACAGCCGGTCGGCGCGTCTCATGACGGGTCTCTTGTCGGTGGTTTTTTCACAAGGCGGCGCGCGGCTGCTGACAGGATGTTGGCAGCAGGGGAGTTCTATACCGGGTCAACACGTCGACTGAAGAGGATTTGTCCATGATCATTCCAACTCATTTCGGCCCGGCCGCTGCGCTGTGGCGGACCCAGCCTCTACGAGTCCCGCCTTTGCAAGTCCTGCGTTTGCAAGCCCGAGCTTGGTACGCCTGGGCGTTCGATCGCCTCGTATCCCTTGACCTCATGGTCGTCGATCTCCGCCTTGCGTTCGCGACCGTGGTGGCCCGCTTCCTGGCCCAGACCGCGGACGCGCTGGTCCATCATGTCATGGCCCGCGCCTGGCGAGGGGCCCGTTTCGCAGAAGATATCACGGCTGCTGCCACCATGGTGGCAGCAGCCCGCGGTTAAGTTCCCTCAACTCTTTCGGTCGTTTTCAGGAGAGCCTTAATGATCACGCTTTACGGCTTTGGCACCGGCTTCGGCTTGCCGGAAATCAGCCCCTTCGTCACCAAGACCGAGGTGCAGCTCAAGATGGCGGGATTGCCCTACCGGAAGGACCGGGCGATGCCGCCCGCCTCTCCCAAGGGACAGCTGCCTTTCATCGACGATGGCGGTGAGGCGGTGGCCGATTCCACCTTCATCCGCGCCCATATCGAGCGCCGCTACGGCTTCGATTTCGACGCCGGCCTGTCGCTTGCCGAACGCGCACAAGCTTGGGCATTCGAGCGCATGATCGAGCATCACGTTTATTTTGCGCTGGTCGGGGCGCGCTGGGTCGACCCGGTCAACTTCGCCAAGGGGCCTGCGCATTTCTTCGACGGCGCGCCGGAGCACAATCGCGAGAAATTGCGCGAGGACGCGCAATTCCGCGTCGCCGAGAACTACCTGCTCTCCGGACTCGGACGGCACGCGCCCGATGACGACGTCGATCTCGCCGTGCGCTCGCTGTTTGCGCTCTCGGTGCAGCTCGGCGACAAGTCCTATCTGATGGGCAACAAGCCCTGCGGCGTCGATGCCACCGCCTTCGGTGCACTCGCCGGCATCCTGACGCCGTTCTTCGAATCCGCACTGCGCCGTCGCGCCGAAGGATTTCCGAACCTCACCGCCTACGTCGACCGGATGATGGACCATTACTATCCGGAGTTCGCCTGGACCCCGCTGCGACAGGCGGCGTAGCAACGCGGCGTATTCTCTTCGTCATGCCCGGGCTCGTCCCGGGCATCCACGTTCTTCGCGCCGTATGGCAAGGCGTGGATGGCCGGGACGAGCCCGGCCATGACGATCATATGGCAATGCCATTCTAGGAGCCAAAAGAAAGAGCCGGCCCATCGGGCCGGCTCTCGTCGTCTCAATCCTGCCGCTGCGTCTATTTCACCAGCATGTACTTGCCGTTCTTCACCGTGAGCAAAATCCGCGAGCGCTCGTCGAGGCCGTAGCGGTCCTTTTCGGTGAAATTGTAGACGCCCTGGCTCGCCGCAAGCTCCTTCTCCGACAGCAGCGCCTGGCGGATCGCTTCGCGGAATTCCGGCGTGCCGGGCTTCGCCGTCTTGAGTGCCGTCGGGATAATGCGTTTGAGAATCTCGAACGCATCGTAAGAGTGACCGGCGAACTGGCTGCGGCTGTTCGGGCCGTACTTGGCTTCATAGGCCGAGTTGAGCGCGAGGCCCGGCTTCTTGGTGGCGGCTTCGTCCGGCTGATCCTCGGGATCCATGACGGGACCAGAGGCCATCAGCACGCCTTCCGCCGCTTTGCCGGCGATGCGGATGAAGTCCATGCTGGCGGCGCCGTGGGTCTGGTAGATCAGGCCCTGATAGCCGCGCTCGCGCAGCTCGGTCTGCGGCAGCGCGGCCGCGGTACCGGAAGCGCCGACCAGAATGGCGTCGGGATTCGCAGCCACGAGCTTCAGCACCTGTCCGGTCACCGACGTGTCGGGACGAGCGAAGCGCTCCTCGTCGGCGATGGTCATGCCCATCGGCACGCCCTGCGCCTTCAAATCGTTGAACCAGAGGTCGCCATAGGAGTCGGAATAGCCGATATAGCCGACCGTCTTCACGCCCTTGGCCTTCATGTGGTCGTACAGCACCTTGCCCACGATCGGGATCGGCTGCGGCATCGCCACCGACCACTTCATGCGCTCCGGCGTGATCGGGAACGGCGCCAGGCCGAAATGCGGAATGCCGGCTTCGTTGGCGACGTTGGACACCGCGATGGTCGGCGGCGTCAGCGCCGAGCCCATGATGATATCGGCCTTGGATTCGGTCACGAAGCGGCGGGCGTTGGTGGTCGCGGTGGTGGGATCGCCGCCGTCGTCGAGCACGATCACCTTCAGCGGCACGCCGCCGATCTCCTTCGGCACGAACTCCAGCGCATTGCGCTCGGGAATCCCCAGCGCTGCGCCCGGGCCGGTCGTGGTGGTGGTGATGCCGATGGTGACCTCGGCGGTCTGGGCCAGCGCGGGCACGGCCGGCAGCGCAAGCGCGGCCGCGGTGACGGCGGCGGTCAGGTAAAAGCGTTTCATCTATTCCTCCCTTTATGTGTTTCTTTGAAAGCAGAAATCGGGGGGTAATTCAGCCCCCTCTTTTGGTGATGTGGCGATTTAGCTCCGGGCATCGCTCCCCGTGAATTTGGCTACCATTTCCGCAGGAAACGGTGCCGATTTCAGTTTGTCGGGGTTAACGGGGTCGCGGCCGACCAGGACGCGGGTCTCGAAACCCTCGAGCGCCAGCGCCTCGCCCTTGTAGACGCTGTGCTTCACCTCGAAACTCGAGCGCTTGATGCTCTCGACCTTGGTTTCGATGGTGATCCAGTCGCCATAAGTCGAGGGGATGTAGAACTTGGCGCGGGTGTCGACCATGGGAATGCCCACCAAGCCGTATTTGCGGACCAGGTCCTGCTTGGAGAACCCGGCGACTTCGAACAGGGTCGACGTCGAATCGTCGAACATCGCGAAATAGCGCGGGTAATAGACGATGTTGGCGGGGTCACAGTCACCCCACTGGATCTGGACGTCGCGCCGGTTCACGAACATAGGCCGCGTCCTATTTCGGCGCCATGCGCAGCGAGCCGTCGAGGCGCACCACTTCGCCGTTCAGGTACGAATTCTCGACCATGTGCAGGGCGAGCGCCGCGAACTCGTCGGCGTGGCCGAGCCGGCGCGGGAACGGGATCGCGGCGGCGAGCGAGTCCTGGGCTTCCTGCGGCAGGTTGGCGAGCAGCGGCGTGAGGAACAGGCCGGGCGCGATCGTCAGCACGCGGACGCCGAACTGCGCCAGCTCGCGCGCGATCGGCAGCGTCATGCCAACGATGCCGCCCTTTGAGGCCGAATAGGCCGATTGCCCGATCTGGCCGTCATAAGCGGCAACGGAAGCCGTGTTGATGATGACGCCGCGCTCGCCGGTCGCCTGCGGCTCGAGCTTGGACATCTCGTTTGCGGCAAGGCGCAGCATGTTGAAGGTCCCGATCAGATTGACCTTGATCACCTTGTCGAAATCGGCGAGCGCCATCGGGCCGTCGCGGCCGACGACGCGCTTGGCTACGCCGATGCCGGCGCAATTGACCAGCACGCGCGCGGGTCCATGGGCCTTGGTCGCCTGCGCGATCGCAGCTTCCGCCGAAGCGGCATCGGAGACGTCGCAAGCCACCGCGACGCCCTTGATCTCGGCGGCAACAGTCTCGGCGAGCTTGGCATTGAGATCGAACACCGCGACCCTGGCGCCTTGCGCCGCCAGCTTTCGCGCAGTCGCCGCACCAAGTCCCGACGCGCCGCCGGTGACGATGACAGCCTGATCCTTCAACAACATGGCGTTCTCCCTGGTGCGATATTTCTTACCCGACCGATATCACACGGTCCGATGGATTGGCAGCGTAGAGCTCCTCGATCAGCAGGCTGCGATGCTCGAGCACCGCGCGCTGGTTGATCGAGCCCTTGTCGGTGACCTCGCCCTTGTCGATCGAGAGCGGCGTGTCCATGAGGATCGCGCGCGTGATCCGCGTCGAGGATCCCGTGGCCGCGCCGAGAAAGCGGGTCAGCCGTTCGCGAAATGCCTCGCGCACCAGCCGGTCGCGGGTCGCGACGACGAGGTCGTCGGTCGGCAGCGTCGGGTTGATCAGCCGGCAGCCGTCGAGATCGAGCACGACGAGCGCGGAGACCT
Source organism: Bradyrhizobium sp. WSM4874 (assembly GCF_055811835.1). Lineage (NCBI taxonomy): Bacteria > Pseudomonadati > Pseudomonadota > Alphaproteobacteria > Hyphomicrobiales > Nitrobacteraceae > Bradyrhizobium > Bradyrhizobium sp. WSM4874. The sequence goes on along the minus strand of NZ_JBVVPR010000009.1, from coordinate 134,513 downwards.
CGTCACGGTTGATGCCGGCGATGACGACGTCGCGCACCAGCGGTGCGCAGGCCGCAACGAAGCGCGCGCGCAACGGGCCGACGCTGACCCAGGTGCCGCTGCCGAGTTTGAAATCCTCACCGATGCGGCCGTCGAAATCGAAGCCGGCGTTGAGATCGTCGGGATCGACAGGCTTGAGCGCATCGCCCAGCTTGTAGAAGCCTTCTTCGTCGAACGATTGTGCGGTGATGTCGGGCTGGCGCCAGTAGCCGGGCATCACGTTCGGCCCCTTGCAACGAACTTCCATCTTGCCGTTGTTCGGCACCAGCTTGGCATCGTTGCCGGATACGGGAAGCCCGACATGGCCGGAGCGGCTGGTGCGCGGGTTGACCGACATGAAGAACGGCGCGGTCTCGGTTGCGCCAAGGCCTGTCAGCATCGGCACGCGGTAGCCTTTTTCCTCGATCGCGAGCTCGTCGAGGCTGTTCCAGACGAACGGCGACAGAGCCGCGCCCGAGAAGAACATCGCGTGCAGCCGGTCGAAGAATTTCGCGCGCAGGCCCTGGTCGTCGCGCAGATAAGGCAGCAGCGACTCGTAGCCCTTGGGCACGTTGAAATAAACTGTCGGCGATATCTCCTGGAGATTGCGCACCGTTTCCTCGATGCCTCCAGGCACCGGCTTGCCGGCATCGAGATACATCGAGCCGCCATTGTAGAGCGTCAGCCCGATATTGTGGTTGCCGCCAAAAGTGTGATTCCAGGGCAGCCAGTCGATAATGACGGGCGGCTCGTCCTTGAGGAAGGCGAGCGTCTCGCGCAGCATCACTTGGTTGGCGCAGATCATGCGCTGGGTGTTGATGACCGCCTTCGGGTTGCCGGTCGAGCCCGAGGTCAGCAGGAATTTCGCGACGGTATCGGGGCCGATCTTGCCGTGGACCTCGTCCAGATCGCCGCGGATCGGCGTCGCCATGAGGTCGGCGAGCAAGGTGACGTCGCGGCCCGGCACGCGGCCGTAGGACGCGGCGATCTCGGTGCCGAGCGAGACGTTGGCGGCGAGCGCATCGGCGAATTTGTCGGCGTCCTCGGCGAAGACGAGGCCGGGCGTCAGCAGCTTCATCAGATAGGAGAGCTTGCCGTAATCCTTCGACACCAGCGAATAGGCCGGCGACACCGGGCAGAACGGAATGCCGGCATAGAACGCGCCGAACGCCAGCAATGCATGGTCGATCGAATTGCCGGAGAGGATGACGACCGGCCGCTCCGCCGACAGCCCGCGCGCAATGAGCCCTGAGGCGATGTGCCGGCTCGCGGCGAGCAGCTCGGCGTAGCTGATCTTGCGCCAACCGCGGCCGCCTTCGCGCTCGGCCATGAAGACGCGATCGGGCGTCGCGCTCGCCCAGTGATGCAGGCGGTCGGTGATGCGGGCCGGATAATCGCCGAGCGGCTGTTTGGGCCGCAGGTAAATCGTGCCGTCGTGACGCCGTTCGATATTCACGACGGGATCGCCGAACGAAATGGGCCGCAGCGGGGAAGTGCTCGCGCCGCGCTCCATGCTGGAAGAGGACGACGGCTGCGCGCTCATGATTTCGGCTTTACCTTTGCGGTCTTGTGCTCGAGGAACTCGCGGATCCTGCGTTTTGCTTCCTTGTCGCTCTGCGCCACCGTCGCCATCAGCGATTCCATCAACAGGCCGGTCTGCGGATTGACCTCCGCGATCATCGGCAGTGCCTGGATCACGGCGAAGTTCGTCAGCGGCGCGTTGGAGGCGACCTTGGTCGCAAGCTCCATCGCCTTGCCGAGTCCGTTGCCGGCTTCCGTGACATATTGCGCAAAGCCGTAGGAGGTGCCTTCGGTCGCGGAATAGACGCGGCCGGTCAGCATCATGTCCATCATCCTGGCGACACCGATCAGCCGCGGCAGGCGCACCGAACCGCCGCCACCGACGAAGATGCCGCGCTGCCCTTCCGGCAGCGCGAAATAGGTCGAGGGTTCGGCGACACGGATATGCGCCGCACAGGCGAGCTCCAGCCCGCCACCGATCACGGCGCCCCTGAGCGCAGCGATCACGGGCACCCGGCTGTACTGGATGCGGTCGAACACCCGGTGCCACATCTGCGAATGCAGCAGGCCGCCGGTGGCATCATGGTCGGTCAGTTCGGAGAGGTCGAGACCGCTGGAAAAATGGTCGCCGATGCCATGGATGACGACCGCGCCGATATCCTCGGGCAGGGACGCAAAACACTCGCCGATTTCCAGGATGATGCCGTCGTTGAGCGCATTGCGCTTGGCCGGCCGATTCAGACCGACGGTCAAAACCCGGTCCGCCCGCTCGATCCTCAAAAGCCCGGAGGCGCCCGCGTCAGCGGTCTCGGCGTTTCCCTGTGTCATTTGCGTCCTTGTCAGAATAGTTATGTTGTATAACGAATTCAGGGGGAGTCAAGGAGGGAAGGGCAGTTCAGGGTCGGTAGAGCCTTGCTCCAAGATACTATGTCGTCCCGGCGAAGGCCGGGACCCATAACCCACCGGGAGAAGTTTGGCGACGACAGTCGTTAAGTGCTCAGACCATCCGCAATCGATGGATTCCGCGGTATGGGTCCCGGCCTTCGCCGGGACGACGAGCGGAGCATGTGGCGCCGACTTGACCCTAAGGCCTGTGTTCTCACATCACCTGATGCACGTCGATCACGACGCGATCCGCATGCCGCGCCGCTGAACCCACAAAAATGTGCTGCATCAGCCAGCGGTATTTCTCATGCCCCGTCTCGAATTTCGGCACGGTGCGGAAATAGATTTGCTTCGGGTCCACCGGCTCGCCGCGCTTGAGCTTTTGCAACAGCTCGACCGGGCCGAAGCGCATGCCCTTGTTCTCGACATAGACGATGGCGCCGTCGTCGGTTTCGAACGCGTACTTCGCTTCGAGATCAATCAGCTCGTTCGGGCGGATGGTCTGGAAGTCCGCGCCGAACGGCAGCACCTTGCCGGTGATCGCGCCCGAGACCTCGCCGCCGATGATCGGGATGATGCGGCGGATGCCGATGCCGGTCTCGCCGGCCGTGACGACGTCGCCGATGCGTGCGGTGACGGTAAAGACGTATTTGGTTTCCAGCGCTGGCGTAGTCATCGCTTCACCTCTCAATGCGCCATCATCCGCGTCGGCAGCCAAGTCGCCAGCAACGGGAAGGCGATCAGGATCACCAGGCGCACGAGGTCTGTCGCCACGAACGGAATCACGCCCTTGAAAATTGTGGAGAAGGAGACGTCCTTCACCACGCTCTTGATGACAAAGACGTTCATGCCCACCGGCGGATGGATCAGGCCGAGCTCGACCGTCATGACGATGATGACGCCGAACCAGATCGGATCGAAACCGAGATGCATGATCACGGGGAAGATGATCGGCACGGTGAGGATGATCATCGCCATGGCGTCCATCAGGCAGCCGAGCACGAGATACATCACCATGATCAGCGCCAGCACGCCGTAGGGGCCGAGGCCGAGACCGGTGAGGAATTCCGTCACCTTCTGCGGGGTCTGCGTCACCGTGAGGAAATAGCCGAAGATCAGGGCGCCGATCAGCACGGTGAACACGGCGGCCGCCGTGCGCGTCGCCTGGAGCAGCGAGGCCAGAATCTTCTCGCGATCGAGGCGGCCGGTCGCCACGCCGATGATGAAGGCGCCGGCAGCGCCGACGCCGCCGGCTTCCGTCGGCGTGAAGCGCGGCAGATAGGGCAGGCCGTAAAGGCCGCCGATCACGAACACGAACAGCAGCACCGGCGCCCAGATGTCCTTCAGGCCGGCGAAGCGCTCGCGCCACGGCGTCACCTTGCCCTTGGGCAGGAAGTCGGGCCGGAAATAGCCGATCAGGAAGATCGTGATCATGTACATGGTCATCGCCAGAATGCCCGGGATGATGCCGGCGATGAACAGCTTGCCGATGTCCTGCTCGGTGATGATGCCGTAGACCGCGAGCACGGTGGAGGGCGGCAGCATCGCGCCCAGCGTGCCGCCGGCCGCGATCACGCCGGTGGCAAAGGACTGCGGGTAGCCGAAACGGCGCATCTCGGGATAAGCGACCGCGGAGAAGGTCGCTGCGGTCGCGACCGACGAGCCGCAGATCGCGGCAAAGCCGCCGCAGGCGCCGACGGTGGCGATGCCGAGTCCGCCGCGCAAATGGCCGACAAAGCCGTTGGCGGCGCGGAACAGCTCGCGGCTCATGCCGGAATTGCTGACGAACGAGCCCATCAGCAAAAACATCGGAATGACCCCGAAAGTGTAGTCGGTCACCGTGCGCATCGAGGTCTGGCCGACCAGCTTCAGCGCCGGCGTGGCGCCGACGAGATAGGAGAAGCCGGAGACTCCGACGAGGCCCATGGCCATGCCGACGGGCACGCGCAGCAGCATCAGTGCGAACAGGGAAACAAAGCCGATAACGGCGACGGCATCGGTGCTCATGATTACTCCGTCGCCTTCAGCTTGGGGTCGTGCATCTCTTCGGGATGGAAGATCAATCGGTAGGTGCGGATCGCGATCAGCAGCACGGCGGAGACGTCGCCGATCCAGGCGATCGCGAAGAACGGCCAGGTCGGCATGTGCATGTCGAAGGTCTGGACGTTGTCGTTGTAGGTGCCGCGGACCTTGTCGAACAGCGTCCAGGTCTGGACGGTCACGACGAACAGCAGCACCAGGGTTGCGAACACGTCGATCCAGCGCTGGTAGCGCGGCCCGACATTGCCCCAGACCAGGTCGACGGTGATGTGGGTGCCGCGATAGGAGGTTGCGGCGATACCCCAGAAGATGAGGATGCCGAGCAGCATGCGGCCGATGTCGAAACTATCGGGAATCGCATAGTTCAGCGTGTTGCGCAGCAGCACCGACAGGAAGATGTCGAGCGCGACGATGCCGACGAAAGCCGCGGCGATCCATTCGATCGAATCGATAATGCGATCCATCCAGGCGCGCTTCATGGGAGCTTCCTAAGAGATGCCATCCTCAGGCGGGAGAGGGAGAGGACGCGTGATGCGCTCCTCGCGTCTCGACCCGCTTGCAGAACAACGGCGGCGAGATGCATCCCGCCGCCGCATGTGTTTCGACGAAGAGCTACTCCGCCAGCGCGTTGTATTTCTTCAGCGAGGCCTTCAGCTCGCTAAGCGCCGCGTCCGGATCCGCGCCGGTCTTCTTCGCGCCGTCACTCCAGGTCTTCACCAGCGGCTCGGCGGCCTTCTTCCAGGCGGCGGTCTGCTCAGGCGTCAGCTTGTAGACCTCGTGGCTGGTCTCCGCCTTGACCTTGTCGATGCCGGCATCCTCGAACTTGCCCCAGTGCTCGCCGACGACGCCTGCCATCTCGACCGTGCAATTCTTGTCGATCGCGGCCTTCTGCTTGTCGGACATCGCATTGTACTTGTCCTTGTTCATCACGAAAACGAACGTCGTCGTGTAGAGCGGCGCCTCCATGTCGTACTTGGTCACCTTGTCGATGCCGAACAGCACCAGCGATCCCCAGGGAAAGGTGACGCCGTCGGCGACGCCGCGCTCGATGATGTCGCGCACTTCGGGCGCGGAGGACTGCACATTGGTGCCGCCAAGCGAGGTGACGAAATTCGCCATGGTGGCGTGAGCGGGGCGGATCTTCAGGCCCTTCACGTCCTCCGGCATCACGATTTTCTTGGTCTTGGAATGGAAGGAGGAGGGCGAGTGGACGAAGGCGAGGCAGTATTTGACGTCCTTCATCTCCTTCTCGGCGTATTTGCGATACCAGGCGTCCAGCCCCATCGAGCCGCCCTTGGCGTCCGAGATCAGGAACGGCAGCTCGCCGGCGCCGATGATCGGGAAGCGGCCGGGCTGGTAGCCGGGATTGACATAGGTGACGTCGGCGATGCCGTCGCGCGCCATGTCGTAATGGTCGAACGCCTTGCCCATCTGCTGGGCCGGAAACACCTTGCCCTTGATGGTGCCGCCGGAATCCTTCTCGACCGCGGCGGCCCAGTCCTCCAGCGACTTCTGCAGCGGATGCGAGGCCGGCACCCAGTGCGAGATCTTCAGATCGAAGGTCTTGTCCTGCGCGAACGCAGGGCTCACGCTTGCTGCCAGCAGCAACGCCAGACAGGCTTTCCTCATCACGCGTCTCTCCCTCTTTTGACGGCGGGCTTCGATGGCCCGGTCTCGTTATTTAACATGTTATCTAATTGGCTGGCGCGTTCAAGCCGGAACTGACGCGACGTGCCGCCGCGCACTCCCTTTTGCCCAACCGTTATATGATATAATTATCGTGCGCGGACGGCTGCGACAAGCGACCCGCGCCGAAAGCCTACAGGATCGGGAGGAGCAAGTATTGCGGACAAAAGTCGCAATCATCGGGGCAGGGCCGGCTGGATTGTTGCTTGGGCAACTGCTGCACGGTTATGGCATCGACAATGTCATTCTGGAGCGGCAGAGCCCGGATTATGTGCTCGGCCGCATCCGTGCCGGACTGCTGGAGGAGGGAACCGTCGCGCTGCTCGACCAGATCGGCGCCGGCGCACGGGCGCATGCCGAAGGGCTGGTGCACGAGGGCATCGAGCTCGCCTTCTCGGGCCATCGGCACCGCATCGACATGAAGGCTGCGACCGGCAAGACGGTCATGATCTACGGCCAGACCGAGGTCACGCTCGACCTGATGGATGCGCGCAACGCCGCCGGCCTCACCTCGGTCTACGAGGCCACGGACGTGCAGCCGCATGATTTCGACGGCAGTCACCCGCGCGTAACCTACGTGAAGGATGGCGTCACCCACACCATCGATTGCGATTTCATCGCCGGCTGCGACGGCTTTCACGGCATCAGCCGCGCCAGCGTTCCGGCTTCGGCGATCGAGGAGTTCGAGCGCATCTACCCGTTCGGCTGGCTCGGCATCCTCTCGGATACGCCGCCGGTCAGCCATGAGCTGATCTATTCCAACCACGCCCGCGGCTTTGCGCTCTGCACCATGCGTTCGACCAAACGCAGCCGGTACTATGTGCAGTGCGCGCTGGACGACCATGTCGACCAATGGCCGGACGACCGTTTCTGGGACGAGCTCAGGCGCCGGCTCGACCAGGACGCCGCCGACAGCCTGATCACGGGCCCCTCGATCGAGAAGAGCATTGCGCCCTTGCGCAGCTTCGTCGCCGAGCCGATGCGCTTCGGCAAAATGTTCCTGTGCGGCGACGCCGCCCATATCGTGCCGCCGACCGGCGCCAAGGGGCTGAACCTGGCGGCCAGCGACGCGCATTATCTGTCGAGCGCATTCCGCGAGTTCTACGACGAAAAATCCAGCGCCGGCATCGACGCCTATTCGGCGAAGGCATTGGCGCGGGTCTGGAAAGCCGTGCGCTTCTCCTGGTGGATGACCTCGATGCTGCACAAATTCCCCGACACCGGCACGATCGGTGCGCGCATCCAGCTCGCCGAACTCGACTATTTCACGCAGTCGCAGGCAGCGATGACATCGCTGTCGGAGAACTATGTGGGGCTGCCGTTTTAGGGCGCGGCCCGTACCGCATACCCCCGTCATTGCGAGCGTAGCGAAGCAATCCAGAATCCCTCCGCAGTGGGAGACTGGATTGCTTCGTCGCTACGCTCCTCGCAATGACAGGGGGGAGACCATTTCAAACACCCGCGCAAATTCCGTTTAAAACTTTGTAGGTGATGCAACCGTCACGTCCCTCGCGTTCAATGGCGGCAGCCACCAACGCGAGACAGACATGACCAGCACCGACATTCCCGCCGGCTTCGAGCCGCATTTTCGCAAGGCCCCACTCACCGACCCCTGGGAGCCGCTTTACTCCAGGAAGACCGACAACGGCGTCACCGTGGGATTGCGGCTGGCAAAGCCGCACACCAATGCACGCGGGCTGATCCATGGCGGCCTGATCGCCGCGTTGGCCGATGCCGCCATGGGTTACAGCTGCGCGCAGGCGACGGGCTGGGCGACCTCGTTGGTCACGATCTCGCTGTCGGTCGACTATGTCGGCGCCGGCGAGATCGGCCAATGGCTCGCGGTCGAGGGTGAGGCGATCAAGACCGGCAGCACGATCTGTTTCGCGCAGTGCCTCGCGAAGGCCGACGACGCCGTGATCGCGCGCGCCAGCGGCACCTTTCGCGTCGTGCCGAAGAAGGGGTGAGGGCGTCACCCAAACCTCCACTCCGCGGTCTCCACCACGAGATCGACGAAGGCGCGCACCTTGGCGGAGAGCAGGCGCGAGGTCGGGTAGACGATGTGAATCGGCAGCGCCGGCTGCTCGTATTTCGCCAACACGATCCTGAGCCGCCCGCGCCGCAAGCCCTCGGCGGCCTGATAGGCCAGCACCCGGGTCACGCCGCCGCCGGCCTCGGCATATTGCAGGGCGGCGTCGGCGCTGTTGCTGGCGAACCGTGGATTCGGCGCCACCTCGATGTCGCGGCCGTCCTGTACGAAGCGCCAGTTCGCGGATGGACCGAAGGCGATGGTCTGGTGCGCGAGCAGTGCCTCCGGCGTCTTCGGCTCGCCGTGGCGCTTCAGATAGCCTGGCGTCGCCACCACGATCCGCCGCATCTCGCCGACCTGGCGCGCGACGAGCGAGGAGTCGGCGAGATGGCCGATCCGCACCGCGACATCGACGGCATCTTCCACGAGATTGACGAGGTTGTCCGACAGCCGCAATTCGCAGGCGACCTCGGGATAGCGTTTGAGGTAGGCGGTCATGACAGACCCGACATGGAGCCGGCCGAAGCCGACCGGCGCCGACACCACCAGCCGCCCGCTCGGCCGGTTGCGCTCCTCGCGAGCCGAGCCGTCGGCCTCCTCGACATCGGCCAGGATCCGACGCGCGCGCTCCAGATAGCGCGTGCCGACGTCGGTCAGGGTCACTTGTCGGGTGGTCCGCTGCAACAGCCGCGCGCCGAGATGCTCCTCCAGCGCTGCGATCAGCCGCGTCACCGCGGAGGGCGACAGCCGCAGCTTTCGTGCCGCCGGCGCGAAGCCGCGCAGGTCGGCGACGGTGACGAAAACATGCATGGCTTCAAGGCGGTCCATGGCATTATTGCATATGCCGCAATGATGAAGTGTCAAGCGGCCTGATTGTTTTAGTCGCCGGAAGGTCCATTTTAGATCGCGAAGACGCAGGGATGCGCCGGGATTTCAGGAGATGGTCCGATGACGGCAACTCACACCTACGCCAGCGACGTGGCATTCACGCCGGCGGTGAAGTCGATCCAGACCCGAAAGGGATCACGCGAAGGCTATGCCCATGCCGAGCAGCGCGGCTGGCGCACCGAGGTCGATGAAAACCTCGCGGCGTTCCTAGCAGACGCCAACAGCTTTTATCTTGCCACTGCTTCGGCTGATGGCCAGCCCTATATCCAGCATCGCGGCGGCCCGAAGGGCTTTTTGAAGGTGCTGGATAAGCAGACGCTGGCTTTCACGGACTACGCCGGCAATCGGCAATACATCACCCAGGGAAACCTGTCCGAAAATCCCAAGGCCTACATTTTCGTGATGGACTACGCCCATCGCCGCCGGGTGAAGATCTGGGGCGAGGCGCGGGTGGTCGAGGACGACGAGGCGCTGACGACATCGCTGATGCCGAAAGGCTATCGCGCCCGGCCGGAGCAGGTGATCCTGTTCAAGATCGAAGCGTGGGACACGAACTGCCCGCAGCACATCCCGCAGAAGTTCGACGCGGCCGATGTGGCAGCGGCGCTGGCGGCAAGGGATGCGAGGATTGCGGAGCTGGAGGCCGAGGTGGCGGCGATGAAGGGGGTGAAGGGGGCGAGTTGAGCGACCTCTTCGTCTCTCCTCCGGTGTCATGCCCCGCGACCCGGCTACGCCAAGGCTTCGCCGCGTTCAGGTCTATTGGCGCCGAAGCTTTAGCGAAGGCGGCAGGCGGGGCCAGTACACCGCAGCGTCTCTGTTCAAGCACAGCCGTCTCTGGAATACTGGATCGTCCGCCCCTTTGCGCACTAGGCGGACGATGACAGCTGAGTTCGAGGAAACGCCTCAGAACTACAACCCGCTCGCGCCTTCGTGCTGGAAGCCGAGATAGCTGGCGGCGACGCGCTCGTTCGCCGCGATGTCGCTGGCCTTGCCGCTGAGCACGAACTCGCCGAGCTCCATGACATAGGCCTGATCCGCGATCTTGAGCGCGGCCTGCGCGTTCTGCTCAACCAGTAGCACGGAGACGCCGGCAGCGCGCAGTTCGGTGACGATGCGGAAAATGTCGGCAACGATGATCGGTGCGAGGCCGAGGCTCGGCTCGTCCAGCATCAGGAGCTTGGGCTCGCCCATCAGTGCGCGGCCCATTGCGAGCATCTGCTGCTCGCCGCCGGAGAGCGTGCCGGCGAGCTGCTTGCGCCGCTCCTTCAGCCGCGGAAACAGCGTGTAGACCCGCTCCATCGAGGCTTTCGCCTTGCGTCTCTCGATGCGGAAGGCTCCCAACTCGAGATTGTCCTCGACATTCATGGTCACGAACAATTCGCGATGCTCGGGAACGAGGCCAAGCCCCATGGCGACGCGGTCCTCGATGTCGAGCCGCGACAGATCCTGGCCTGCGAATGAAACGCGCCCCTTCAGCGGCAAGATGCCGATGATGGCGGAGAGCAGCGTGGTCTTGCCGGCGCCGTTGGCGCCGACGATGGTGACGATCTGGTTTTGGCCGACTTCGAGCGAGACCGAGCGCACGGCCTCGACCTTGCCATAGGCGACATGGGCGTCGGCGACGGACAACAGCGCGCTCATGCCGCCACTCCGAGATAGGCCTTGATCACTTCGGGATTGGTCTTGATCGTGGCCGGCGTTCCTTCCGCGATCTTGGTGCCGAAATCGAGCACCACGATGCGGTCGGCGAGGTTCATGACGAAGCCCATGTCGTGCTCGACCAGCAGGACGCTCATGCCGCCGTCGCGCAGCTCCCGCAGCAGCGTCGCGAGCTGCTGCTTTTCCATGTGGCGCAGGCCGGCCGCCGGCTCGTCGAGCAGCAGCAGCATCGGATCGACGCACAGCGCGCGGGCGATCTCGACGATCCGTTGCTGTCCCAGCGACAGCGAGCCTGCGAGCTGATGCATCTGCTCGCCAAGTCCGACCCGCTCGATCTGGCGGGCGGCTTCGGCGAGCAGCTTTGCCTCGTCGGCGCGGTCGAGCCGCAGCATCGAGGAGATCGGCCCCGAATGGCCGCGCAGATGGGCGCCGATCGCGACGTTCTCCAGCACGGTCATGTCAGGCACCAGCTTGACGTGCTGGAAGGTGCGGGAGATGCCGAGCTTGACGATCTCCTGCGGCGGCGCCCTGTCGACCTTATTGCCGAGCACCGAGATCGAGCCTGAGGTGGCCGACAGCACGCCGGTGATCAGGTTGAAGGTGGTGCTCTTGCCGGCGCCGTTGGGGCCGATCAACGCGACGATCTCGCGGGCCTGAACGTCGAAGGAGACGTTGTTCACCGCGACCACGCCGCCGAATTGCTTCCGCGCCTTCTCGACCTGGAGCAGGACGCTGGATTGGCCGGGTGAGCGGGTGCGCTGCTCCAGTTTCAGCGAGGTGTCCGGCTTTTTGCCACTGGTACGCTGAGGCAGGAACGACATCAGCCAGGGCCAGACGCCGCCGGGTGCGAGCTGGAGCAGCGCCACCAGCATGATGCCGAACACGATGGTTTCGACCTGGCCGGAGCCGGGCAGGATCAGCGGCAGATAGCTCTGCAGCACTTCCTTCAGGACCACGACGAGCGCCGCGCCCAGGACGCCGCCCCAGACATACCCGGCGCCGCCGACCACGGCGATGAAGAGATATTCGATGCCGGCCTGCGCGCCGAACGGCGTCGGGTTCACCGCGCGTTGAAGATGGGCGTAGAGCCAGCCGGAGAGACCGGCGAGCACGGCGGCGTGGATGAACACCAGCATTTTCGCCCGCGGCGTGTGCACGCCGAACGCCTCGGCCGCGATATGGCCGCGCCGGAGCGCGCGGATGGCGCGGCCGGTGCGGGAGTCCAGCAGGTTCATCGTGAGCAGCGCCGAGAGGATCACGGCAACCCAGATCGCGTAGTAGATCGAGCCGGGCGAGAGCATCTTGAACGAGCCGATCGACAGCGGCGGGATCGCCGAGATGCCGTCGTTTCTTCCCAAAAATTCCAGCTTGCTGAAGAGATAGAACAAGCCGAGTCCCCAGGCGAGCGTGCCGAGCGGCAGATAGTGGCCGGAGAGACGGACGGTGACGAGGCCGAGCAGCACCGCCAACAATCCGCTGACCACCAGCGACAGCGGCAGCGTCAGCCAGGGCGACATGCCGTAGGTCGTCGACAGCACCGCGGTGGTGTAGGCGCCGAAGCCGACGAAGGCCGCCTGTCCAAACGAGGTCAGGCCGCCGACGCCGGTCAGCAGCACGAGGCCCATCGCGACGAGGGCCGCGAGGCCGATATTGTCGAGCAGAACGATCCAGAACGGGGGCATGCCCGGAACAAACGGGATCGCCGCCATGATCAGCGCGAAGATGAGGATGGGGAGCCGGCTCTGCATCTTGGCGTCAGTCCTTTTCTTCCTCGACCGCAGGCGCCGCGAGCGAGCGCAGCAGCAGCACGGGAATCAAGAGCATGAAAACGATCACCTCCTTGTAGTTGGAGGCATAGAAGGACGAGAACGCCTCGACGATGCCGACGACCAGCGCCGCGACGGCGGTGAGGGGGTAGCTGACAAGTCCGCCGATGATGGCGGCGACAAAGCCCTTCAGGCCGATCAGGAAGCCCGAGTCGTAATACAGCGTCGTGATCGGCACGATCATGATGCCCGACAGTGCACCGATGACGGACGCCAGCAGGAAGGCGATCTGTCCGGACAGCGTCGTGCGGATCCCGACGAGCCGGGCACCGAGCCGGTTCACGGCGGTCGCGCGTAGCGCCTTGCCGTAGAGCGTCAGCCCGAAGAACAGCCACAGCCCGACGATGAAGGCGATGGTAATGCCATAGACCGTGATGCTCTGGCCGGTGAAGCGCAGCGCGCCGGCGGTGAAAGATCCCGACAGCACGGCAGGTCCGCGCTGGCCTTCGGCGCCGAAGAACAAAAGGCCCAAACCCTGAAGCGCGAGGTGGACGCCCACCGAGGCGATCAGCAACACCAACACCGAGGTGTGCGCCAGCGGTTGGAATGCGATGCGGTAGAGAAACAGGCCGATCATCGCCACGATCACCAGCGACAGCGCGATGCAGACCGCAACCGGCGGCTTCTGAGCGGCAAAGTAGACGGTCAGCGCCAGCACGATGGCCGGCAGCACGATATTGGTGACGATGCTGCGCAGGATCAGGCGCCCGTGCAGCGCCTTGCGCGCCGCGAACAGGTCGAAGGCGAAGGCGCCGATGCCCAGGGCGAGCGCGAGTTTTGCCGTGCCCGGCATCTGGCCCGCGGCCAGCGAGGCATAGGTCAGCGCGCCATAGGTGACGAATTCGCCTTGGGGAATGAGGATGACGCGGGTGACGGCGAACACCAGCACCAGCGCCAGGCCGAGCAGCGCATAGATCGCGCCATTGGTGATGCCGTCCTGCAGCAGGAACAGCATGATGGTGGTATTCAAGACCGGACGCCCCCCTCAAAGATTCAGGACCGGTCCCCTGATTGTGGTGGACGGTCCGCTCACAGCCATTGAACAGCGCTGACGATATTTGATATGGTCCATAACAATTATCAAATATAACATCAAGGGTGGCGAACGATCCTCCCGAACTTAACGGGATTGCGAGCATGAGGCGATGACCGTTTCCAAAACCGCTGAAAAATCCGCCGACACAGCCAAGGGCCGCAAGGACGCGGCCGAAGGGCCCGGCGAAGCCCTCCAGCTCGGCGAGCTCTCGGAGCAGCTCGGCTATGTCCTGAAGCGGGCACAGCTCAAGGTGTTCGAGAATTTCCTGCGCTGCATGGCCTCGCTCCAGCTCACGCCGGCGCAGTTCTCCGTGCTGCTGCTGGTCGAGAAAAACCCGGGCCGTAACCAGACCGAGATCGCCTCCACCCTCGGCATCCTGCGTCCGAACTTCGTGGCCATGCTCGACAATCTCGAGAGCCGCGATCTTTGCGCGCGGATCCGCTCCACCAACGACCGCCGCTCGCACATCCTGGTGCTGACCGATAAGGGCAAGGCCGTGCTGGCCCGTGCCAAGAAGCTCGTCGCCACCAAGCACGAGGCCCGGCTGAACGAGCTGCTCGGGCCGTCCAACCGCGAAGCCCTGCTCGGAATGCTTTCGAAGATCGCCAACGAGTTTTGAGGGATTCGTTGCGCCGGCGACGGAGCATCGAACCCGCGGGCGGGCTGGCGGCGGTTAGGCTGCAGCGAACCGGTCGGGCATGGCAGGTGCGTCCGCGGACAGGAAGCGGCGCTCGATTTCCACGGCGGGCAAGGGAGGGCTGAACAGATAGCCCTGCATTTCGGTGCAGCCCTCCGCTGCGATCCGGTCCCTTTGCTCCTCGGTCTCCACGCCCTCCGCCGTCGTCGTCATGCCCATCCCGCGCGCCAGCGCCGCCACCGCTCTCACGATGCTGAGGGATGCCGCATTGTTTTCCACGCCGCTGACGAAAGACCGGTCGATCTTGATTTTGTCGAAGGGGAAGCATTGCAGATAGGTCAGTGACGAATAACCGGTGCCGAAATCGTCCATGGCGACCTTGATGCCCAGTGCGCGGAGCTGATGCAGCGTCGTCAGCGTTCCGTTCCTGTCCTGTAGCAGAACGCTTTCCGTGATCTCGATCTCCAGCCGCCGCGGTTCGAGGCCGGAGGCCGCCAGCGCGCCGACGATCACCTCCGTCAGGCCAGGCTGGCGGAATTGCACCGCCGAGATATTGACGGCGACGTGCAGATGGTCCGGCCACCGGCTTGCAGTGGCACAGGCCTGCCGGATCACCCACTCGCCGATCGGCACGATCAGGCCGATCTCTTCGGCAAGCGGGATGAAGCTGTTCGGCGCGACCAGTCCGCGCCGTGGATGTCGCCAACGGATCAAGGCTTCGAAGCCGCTGATGTCGCCGCCGTCGGTCTTCACGACCGGCTGGTAGTGCAGCTCGAACTCGCCGGCGGCAAGGCCGTTGCGCAGGTCCTGCTCCAGCGCGCGACGGTCTTGCGCCTCTTCGCCCATGGCCGGTTCGAAGAAGCAGTGCATGCCGCGGCCGCCGCTTTTTGCGCGATACAGGGCCAGATCGGCGTTGTGCAGGAGTTGTTCGGGCGTCGAGCCGTCGCCGGGCGCAATGGCGATCCCGATGCTCGCGCCCGCAATGGTCTGGTGTCCGTCGAGCCCGAACGGAGCACTCAGCGTGCTGACAACAGCACGCGCGAGCGCGTCCGCTTCGCTCGAATCGGAAATCGGCGTCTGGAGGATCACGAATTCATCGCCGCCCATGCGCGCGATCGTGTCGCTGTCGCGTGCGAGCAGCTTGAGGCGGCGGCTGACATCCTGCAGCAGAATGTCGCCGGCCTGATGGCCAAGGGTGTCGTTGACGGCCTTGAACTTGTCGAGATCGATGTGGTGGATCGCGAACATCCCGCCCTGTTCGAGCGCCTGCTTGAGGCGCTGACCGAGCAGGGCGCGATTGGCGAGATCCGTCAGCGCGTCGTGGTGCGCCATATGCGCGATCTTCAATTCCGCCTTGCGCTGCTCGGTGATGTCTTCGTGGGTCGCGACCCATCCGAGATCGGGCATCGGTCGATGCCTGATCTTGAAGGTTCGCCCGTTCCGCATCTCGACGACGCTGTCCATGGCCTCGGCTGATGTGGCGACATCGGTCCGCCATCTAGCATATTCCTCCCGCGTCATGGCCGGCACGCTGCCGGCTTCGAAGCGCATGTCGAGGATCTCCTGGAGCGGCGTGCCCGGGCGAACGCGGTCGGGCGGCAGGCCGTACATTTCGATATAGTGCGTGTTGCAGACCAGCAGCCGATGGTCGGCGCTGAAGAAGCAAAGTCCCTGCGACATGTTGTTGATCGCAATGTCGAACTGAAAATTGCGTTCCTGTAGCCGCGCACTGAGCTCTTCGCGCTCTGTAATGTCCTCGTGCGTCGCCATGCCGCCGCCGTCGGGCAGGGGATGGATGGTGTAGGCGATGATTCGTCCGTCGGCGAACTGCTGGACCGTCTGCTCGCTGACGACCGAACGCTCGGTGCGGGCGCGGACATAGGCGCCGGCTTCTCCGCCGATGTTCAGGCCCAGTTTGAGCCGATGCTGGATCAGGTCCTTGATCGGTGTGCCCGGGTGCACCTGCTCGGGCGAGAGCGCGTACATCTCGCGGTAGCGCGGATTGCAGAAAATGACCCTGCGGTCGCTGCCAAAGAGAATGATCCCGAGCCACAGATTATTGGCGGCGCACTTGAGCAGCTCGCCGAGCACGAGCGGATCAATGCTTGCGACCTCCTGATCACTCTGCGCCATGCGCGTTGCCCCCGGGACGACGCGATTAGAGCAGGCGGTGGTGAATGAGCCCAATGATTCGCCCGATTTTAGGGCGCATTCCTGAAACTGCAGCGAACGCGAGGTTAAAAGCGGCAATGGCGGCTCCTGGAAAAGAAGCCGCCGACGAGAACTCAGAGATCGTTAACCATGCCGCCCGCGGAATCGCGCGCAGAGCCGGCGGGATAGCGATGCCGCCGGGTCAGTCGACCAGGATCACCCTGATGTCGTTCACGTTGGTCAGCGTGGGACCCGGCAGCAACAGATCGCCCGTCGCCTCGAAGAATGTGGTCGCGTCGTTGTTGTCGAGATAGGCCTGCGGCTGCAGCCGCTGCGCCGTCATCTTCGCGAACGTCGCCGCGTCGATCAGCGCGCCGGCGGGGTCCGTGGGATTTCCGGCACCGCCATCGGCGCCGTCGGTGTCGCCGGCGAGCGCGGAGATGTCAGGCGTGTCCTTCAAGAGGCCGGCGAGCGCCAGCGCGTATTCCTGGTTCGGGCCGCCGCGGCCATTGCCGCGCACGGTGACCGTGAGCTCGCCGCCGGAGAGGATCGCGACGCGCTTGCCCTGCGCGCGGGCCTGAAGCGCCAGCCTGGCGTGATCGGCGGCAATTTCGCGGGCCTCGCCTTCGAGGTCGGCGCCGAGATCGATTGTCTCGTAACCGGCTTCATGCGCGAGTTTCACCGCAGCGTCGAGCGATTGCTTCGGACGGGCGATCAATTCGAAATGCGCGCGCGCGAACGCGGCGTCACCGGGCTTGCAGCTCTCGTTGCCGGGGTCGTCCAGCGCGCGGCGCACGGCATCGTCGATGTCGAGCTTGTACCTGGCGACGATGGCGCGCGCATCATTGAGCGTGGTCGGATCGGGCACGGTCGGACCGGAGGCTATCGCGGAGGGGTCGTCATGCGGCACGTCGGAGATCGCAAGCGTCACGATCTCGGCGGCATTTTTGCCCGCGCGCGCCAGCCGCCCGCCCTTGATCCGCGACAGGTGCTTGCGCACGACATTCATCTCGCCGATCGGCGCGCCGGAGCGGAGCAGCGCCTTGTTGACCGCCTGCTTCTGCGCGAAGCTGATGCCGTTGACGGGCGCGATCCAGTTCGCCGAGCCGCCGCCGGTCAGCAGCACCAGAAGCAAATCGTCGGGCCCGGCCTCGGCTGCGAGCGTGAGCGTATCGGCCGCGCCCTTCAGGCCGGCTTCGTCAGGCACGGGATGACCGGCCTCGACCACGCGGATGCGGCGGGTCGGTACGCCGTAGCCGTGGCGCGTGGTGGCGATGCCGACGAGGCGTTCCGGTGGGAGCCCGAGCGTGTCGAGATAATGCCGCTCGGCGGCGGCGGCCATCGCGGCCGCGCCCTTGCCGGCGGCGAGACAGATCACGCGTCCCCTTGGCGCGGGCCGCAGGTGTGGCGCCAGTATCGTGCTCGGATGAGCGGCGGCAACGGCGGCGTCGTAGAGCGCGCGGAGCAGGGGGCGTCGGTCGGTCATGACGAAAGGCCTTGAGCGGACAGAAAAGACTGGCGGCAAACGCGCCGCTCACCTGCCTACCGCATCATGCGCCAAAGCGTAAGCCGGCTTTGCCATCATTCGATTGTGCAATCGCGTGATCATAATCGGCACAGCAAAGCCCCCTGCGATCATCTCGCAGGGGGCTCTCGTCGTCGTATGGTCGGAGCCGGCTAGCCGCCGACGTCGGCGCTGATCACGTCGCCGAACAGTTCCCACTTCTCGCCCTTGAACTTCTCGAGCTGGAGCTGGCTGATCGGCGCGAAATCGGTCGGCGAGGTGTTGATCTTCACGCCCGGCAGCAGCGCCTCGGTGCGGAAGTCCTTCAGGCTCGCCGCCTGCTTCATGATGTTCGCGCGCGTGAGATCGTCGCCGCACTGCTTCAAGACCTGAACGAGCGTTTGGGCCACGGCATAGCCGACGATGGTGCCCTTATCGAGCTTGTCGCCCTCGGGGAAGTATTTGGTCATGAACGCCAAGAAGTCCTTCATGCCGGGATCGCTGGTCCAAGCGGGATCCGATACGTCCTTGAGATAGTCGGCCGAGATGATGTCCTGGCCGTTCTCGAAGCCGGCGGGCTTCATCACGCTGCCGACGGAGGCCGAGACGTTGTTAAGGAAGTGCAGCGGCTTCCAGCCGATCTCGGCGTTCTTCTTGATCGCCTGCGCGGCGAATTTCGGCGTCGTGATGTTCATGAAGACGTCGGCGCCTGTCGACTTCAGCTTGACGATGTGGTTGTCGATGGTCGGCTCGGATGTCTCGTAGCTCTCCTCCATGACGATCATTGACGCGGCCTTGGCGCCGAGGCCGTCCTTCAGGCCCTTCAGATAGTCCTTGCCGTAATCGTCGTTCTGGTAAAGCACGGCGATCTTGGCGTCCGGCTTGTTCTTCAAGAGCCACTTCGCATAGATCTGCGTCTCGCTCTGGTAGTTGGGCTGCCAGCCCATGGTCCAGGGGAAGTTTTGCGGATCGTTCCACTTGGTGGCGCCGGTGGCGACGAAGAGCTGCGGCACCTTCTTCGAGTTCATGTATTTGTGGATCGCCGAGTTCGGCGGCGTGCCGAGCGAGTTGAAGATGAACAGCACCTCGTCGCTCTCGACCAGCTTGCGCGCCTGCTCCACCGTCTTCGGCGGCGAGTAGGCGTCGTCGTAGCTGATGTAGTTGATCTTGCGGCCGTTGATGCCGCCTTCGTCGTTGATCTTCTTGAAATAGGCGGCTTCGGTCCGCCCGATGATGCCGTAGGCGGAGGCCGGTCCGCTGTAGGGCATGATGTTGCCGATCTTGATCTCGGTATCGGTCGCGCCGGTATCGTATTTCTTTTGGGCCGATGCAGTGGAGGCCGAGGCCGCAATGAGCGCGAGCGCAAGTGACGCGGCCGCAAGTTTGCCGGTGACAGCGGGCATTCCTATCTCCCTATTTTCTTGGTGTGTGTGCGTCCCTTTTCTTGTGTTGCTCGTTTTTGGTGACGCAGCCGCAATTCAATACGATTTACCTGATGCCTACAACAGAAAGCCCCTGCGGCGGGGTCGCAGGAGCTGCTTCTTTAGTAGTCAGGGCGCCCGCGCGCTCGTGTGCGACTGCGAGAAGGTGCATCCGTCTGAGTTGATCAACCGATCAGGAGCGAGTTTGAGTTGCGCGGCTTCAGTGGCCGAGCTCGCTCGAGATGATGTCCCCGAACAGCTCCCATTTCCGGCCCTTGAACCTCATCATCTGGAGCTGCTCGATCGGGGCGAAATTATCGGCTGCGGTGTTGATCTTGATGCCGGGCAACAGGGTGTCGGGTTCGAAATCCTTCAGGCTGGCGGCCTGCTTCATGACGTTGTCGCGGGTGAGGTCGTCGCCGCACATTTGCAGCACCTTCACCATGGTCTGCGCGGCGGCATAGCCGAACACTACGCCGGCATCGAGCTTGTTAGCCTTGGGATCGTATTTGGCGAGGAAGTTGTAGAACTTCTTCATGCCGTCGTCGGCATTCCATTGCGGGTCGGAGCCGTCCTTGGTGTAGCTCGCCGACAGGACGCCTTGCGAGACCTCGAGCCCGGCCGGCTCGAGCACGCCGCCGACCGAGGCCGAGACGTTGGAGATGATGTGGACCGGATGCCAGCCGATCTCGGCCGCCTTCTTGATCGCTTGCGCTGCAAATTTCGGTGTGGTGATGCTGACGAAGATGTCGGCGCCGGAGGCCTTCAATTTCACGACGTGCTCGTCGATTGCCGGCTCCGAAGTGTCGTAACCGTCTTCCAGCACGATCATCGAGGCCTTAGGGCCCAGGCCTTCCTTCAGCCCTTTGAGATAGTCCTTGCCGAAATCGTCGTTCTGGTAGAGCACGCCGATCTTGCCGTCCGGCTTCTCCTTCATGATGTACTTGGCGTAGATGCGCGCCTCGCTCGCGTAGCTCGGCTGCCAGCCCATGGTCCAGGGATATTGCTTCGGATCGTTCCACTTCGAAGCGCCGCTCGCCACGAACAATTGCGGAACCTTCTTCTCGTTCATGTATTTGCGGATCGCGCCGTTGGTGGAGGTGCCGAGCGAGCCGAAGATCAGCAGCACCCCGTCGCTCTCGACCAGCTTGCGGGCCTGCTCCACCGTCTTCGGCGGCGAATAGCCGTCATCGTAGGAGATGAACTTGATCTTGCGGCCGCCGATGCCGCCCTCGGCATTGATCTTGTTGAAATAGGCTTCCTCGGCCTTGCCGATCGCCGCATAGGCGGACGCCGGGCCGCTATAGGGCATGATGTTGCCGATCTTGATCTCGGTATCGGAAGCGCCGGCGTCGTATTTCTTCTGGGCCAGTGCCGGGCCGCTCATCGCAGTGCACAACGCGAATGCAGCCAGAACGGCCGCAACCTGAAATCGAACGGCAGTCATCTTTCTCCACCCGGAACGGATCGTCGCCGCATTGAACAAGATTGATGCAAGACGTCAACAAAAAGCCCCCGCGATGACTCGCGGGGGCTTCTTGAAGCGTTGGACTATAGCGTCAGGGTGTCACTCGGTGGCGATGTCGCCGCTGATGATCTCGCCGAAGAGTTCCCACTTCTCGCCCTTGAAGCGCTGCATCTGAAGCTGCGCGATCGGGGCGAAGTCGGTGGGGCCGGTGTTGATCTTGACGCCGGGCAGCAGCGTGTCCGGTGCGAAATCCTTCAACGAGGCCGCCTGCTTCATGATGTTGGCCCGGGTCAGATCGTCGCCGCACATCTCCAAGACCTTGGCCAGCGTCGACGCCGCGCCGTAGCCATAGACCATGCTGGTGTCGGACTTGTCGGCACCCGGCATGTACTTGTCGACGAACTCGTTCCACTTCTTCATGCCGGGGTCGTTGGCCCACTGCGGGTCCGTGGAGTCCTTGGCATAGGCCGCCGACAGCACGCCCTGCGCAGCCTCGAAGCCGGCCGGCTTCATCACGCTGCCGACCGAGATCGACACGTTGGTGAGGATCTGCAGCGGCTTCCAGCTCAGCTCGGCGGTCTTCTTGATGGTCTGGGCCGCGAATTTGGGCGTCGTGTAGATCAGCAGGACGTCGGGATTGGCGGCCTTGATCTTGACGATGTGACCATCGATCGACGGCTCCGACACCTCGTAGCTCTCTTCCATGACGATCATGGACGCGCCCTTGGCGCCCAGGCCGTCCTTGGTGCCCTTGAGGTAGTCTTTGCCGAAATCGTCGTTCTGATAGAGGATCGCGATCTTGGCGTCCGGCTTCTCCTTCAACAGCCACTTCGCGTAGATCTGCGCTTCGCTCTGGTAGGAGGGCTGCCAGCCCATGGTCCAGGGGAAATTCTTCGGGTCGTTCCACTTGGTGGCGCCGGTGGCGACGAACAGCTGCGGGATCTTCTTGGCGTTCAAATACTTCTGGATCGCGCTGTTCGAGGGCGTGCCGAGCGGGTTGAACACGACGATCACCTCGTCGCTCTCGACCAGCTTGCGGACCTGCTCCACGGCCTTCGGCGGCGAATAGCCGTCATCATAGGTGACGAAGTTGATCTTGCGGCCGTTGATGCCGCCCTTGTCGTTGATCATCTTGAAATAGGCTTCTTCGGTCTTGCCGATGATGCCATAGGCCGACGCCGGACCGCTGTACGGCATGATGTTGCCGATCTTGATCTCGGTATCGGACGCGCCAGTGTCATATTTTTTCTGGGCGAATGCGGCGCCGGAGGTGAGAGTGATGACCGCCGTTGCCGTGACCAGCGCAGCGGTTCGCAGTGTTCTTTCAAAAAGCAATTCGGGTCTCCTTGGCTTAATTAACGGACTTTCAGTTCTTCCTGAGCCGGCCGACGAGTTGCTGGCCCATGATCGCGATCTGCCTGGCGCCATGCGGCACGAGGTAGATGACGGCGAACAGGAGTACGCCGAACACCGCGCCGGAGAGGCCCTTCGAGATGCCCTCCGCCATGTTCGGCACGAAGATGATGAAGGCTGCGCCGACGAACGAGCCTGGCAGCCAGCCGACGCCACCGACGACCATGCCGAGGAACAGCGAGATCGCCAGCGTGATCGTGTAGCTGTCGGGCGCGACGAACTGCACGGCGATGGCGCCAAGCGAGCCGGCAACGCCGGTGATGCCGGCGGACACGCCGAAGGCCAGCGTCTTGTACAGTGCGACGTTGACGCCCATCGAGGAGGCCGCGATCTCGTTGTCGCGGATCGCCATAAAGGCACGGCCCGACCGGGAGCGCAGCAGGTTTACCGAGAAGATGTAGATCGCGAGCACGACGGCGAGCGAGAAGTAGTAGAGCCACGTGTCCTGTGACATCGGCAGCCCGAACGGCGCGTCGGGCTTGGTGACGACCAGGCCCTGCACGCCGCCCGTCCAGTGCTCGAGGAAGTTCAGCTTCAGCAGCTGCGGCATCGCGGTGGCAAGCGCAAAGGTCGCGAGCGCGAGATAGACGCCCGAGAGCCGCAGCGCCGGTTTGCCGAACAGGTAGCCGAATCCGAAGCAGACCACCGCGGAAATCGGAATTGTCAGCGCATAGTTGACGTTGAAGTACTCCATCAGCACCGCCGACGTATAAGCACCCACGGCGTAGAAGGCGCTCTGGCCTAGCGAGAACTGGCCGGAGCCGCCCGTCAGGATGTTCAAGGCCAGCACCGCGAGCCCGTAGATCAGGAGCATCGTCATCTGGAAGATGATGAAGTTCTTGACGAATATCGGCACGATCAACAGCACCGCCAACACCAACAGGGAAGTGCCCGTGCCCAGCGTCATCGCCCGCTTCGGAACGGCCTCGACCGCTTGATGACCTTCTGCAACGACTTCTTCTGCAGCGCTCATGATCAAACTCGCTTGACGATTTGCCGGCCGAACAGGCCAGCGGGTTTGACGACCAGGACGGAAATGATCAGCGCGAGCGCGATCGGAAGCTTCAGCTCGTTGCCCACGCCGGGAATGTAGGTGCCGGCGAGGTTTTCGAAGACACCGACCAGGAAGCCGCCGACCACGGCGCCGAACGGGCTGGTCAGTCCGCCGAGCACCGCCGCGGCGAAGCCGTAGATCAGCACGCCGCCCATCATATTGGGCTCGAGGAACACGACCGGTGCGATCAGCATGCCGGCGATCGCACCGATCGCGGACGCCATGCCCCAGCCCAGCGCGATCATCCAGCTCGTGTTGATGCCGACCAGCCGGGCCGATTCAGGCACGGAGGCGGCCGCGCGCATGGCGAGGCCGATCTTGGTGTACTGGAAGAAGAAGTAGAGGCCGAGCAGCAGCAGCACGGTGACGCCGATCATGCCAGCCTGGTGGGTCGAGATCAGCTGGCTGCCGAGGAACGGTGAGGAGCCGAACGGGGTCGGATACTGCTTGATGGTGAAGTCCCAGATCAGGCCGGCCGAGGAGTTGATGATCGCGAACAGCGCGATGAAGCCGGCGACATTGGTCAGCACCGGCGCCTTGGCGAGCGGCTTGAACAGGATGCGCTCGATCGCGATGCCGCCGACGAAGGACAACGCCAGCGTGATCACGAAAGCGGCCCAATAGGGGATGCCCCATTGCATCAGCTGCCAGGAGATGAAGGTCGAGAACATCGCCATCTCGCCCTGCGCGAAGTTGAGATGATCGATCGCCTGGTAGATCATAACCACGGCGAGCGCCATGCAGGCGTAGATCGCGCCCGTGGCGATGCCGGCCAGCACTTGGTTGGTGAACAGCTCCATCGTGCCGGCTCCTCAGTAACCCAGATAGGATTTGCGGATTTCTTCGTTGTTCGCGATGTCCTTGGCGTTGCCCGACATCACGATGCGTCCGGTCTCGATCACATAGGCTTGGTCGGCGAGCTCGAGCGCGAGCTGGGCGTTCTGCTCGACCACCAGGATCGACACCTTGTCCTCGCGATTGATCTTGCCGAGGATGCCGAACAGGTCGCGCACGACGAGCGGCGCCAGGCCGAACGAAGGCTCGTCCAGCAGCATCAGCCGCGGCCGCAGCATCAGGGCGCGGGCGACCGCGAGCATCTGCTGCTCGCCGCCCGAAAGCGTGCCGGCCTGCTGGGTATGCCGCTGCTTGAGCACCGGGAAATGCGCATACATGCGCTCGATGTCGGAGATGATGCCGGCGCTGTCCTTGCGGGTGATGGCGCCGAGCTGGAGGTTTTCCTCCACCGTCATGGTGGTGAAGGTGCCGCGGCCCTGCGGCACATGGGCGATGCCGAACCGCACGATGCTCTCGGTGGAGCGGTTGTTCAGCGGCTTGCCGTCGAACTCGATGCCGCCGGTCGAGCGCACCATGTTGCAGATCGCGCGCAGCGTGGTGGTCTTGCCGGCGCCGTTGGCCCCCAGCAGCGTGGTCAGCGATCCCTCGCTGAGCGAGAAGGACAGGCCGTGGAGAGCCTGGACCTGGCCGTAGTAAGCGCGCAGGTCCTTGACGTTGAGCAGCGTCGTCATTGGTCCTTGCTCCCGAGATAGGCCTTGATGACTTCGGGATCCGCCTGCACCTGGGCCGGCGTGCCTTCCGCGAGCTTCTTGCCGAAATTCAGTGCGACGACGTGGTCGGCGATCGACATCACGAGACCCATGTGATGCTCGACCAGGAGCACGGTCATGTGGCGGTCGTCGCGGATGCGGCGGATGAGATCGCCGAGCGCGTAGACTTCCTCGTGGTTGAGACCGCCGGCGGGCTCGTCGAGCAGCAGGATCTTCGGATCGGCAGCGAGCGCGCGCGCAAGCTCGACGCGCTTCTGCGTACCGAAGGGCAGGCCGGACACGACGGTATGGGCGACGTCCTCGAGGTCGAGATAGGCGAGGATCTCGTGCACCTTCTTGTTGACGTCGTTCTCGCTCCGGCGAATCCAGGCCAAACGCAGCGAGTCGCTGATGATGTCGCTGGAGGTGCGGGCATGGGTGCCGACGCGGACATTGTCCATCACGGAGAGGTTCGGAAACAGCGCCACGTTCTGGAAGGTGCGGCCGATGCCGATCTCAGCGATCCGGTGCGGCGGGCGCGTCAGGATGCTCGCGCCCTCCATCAGGATGTCGCCGGACGACGGCTGGTACAGCCGCGAGAGGCAGTTGAACAGCGTGGTCTTGCCGGCGCCGTTGGGGCCGATCAAACCGAGGATCTGGCCCTTGTGCATGTCAAAGGACACACCGTTGAGCGCGACGATGCCGCCGAACACGACGCTGACGTCGCGAACCGCGAGCAGGGGCGATGTCCCCTGCGCGAGCTGTGCCTGCGTCATCTCGTCTCGCCCACTCTGTTCGATGAGCGAAGGAGCGATGTGAACCGCTCCCGATGATGACAAAGGCTATCTGATCCCCTCGGCCAAACGCGCAACTTTCCCTCCTGATTTCAGCTTTTTGCTGACGTCTTTTTTGGAATGCGGCATCAGACCCCCAAGTGCCGCTTCGATGTTCCTTACCATCGCAAGCAGACGTGGTCCAATGTCGTTGATCAAACGCTCTTCCGTGAAGCGGAATGCGGGCGCGCCGCAATTGAATGCGTAAGGACCGGTTCCGTCGTTGAGCCTGAGCGCGACGCCGGCGGCGCCGATGTCGTCGTGCCAGTCGCCGACCGAAATCGCAAATCCGTATTTCGCGACCGTCTCGCCGGAACGTTCCAGCCCGTCGCGCATCTTGGGCCAGCGGCTGCCGTAATGTTCGCGCAAGACACGAGACAGTTCCGCCCGATCGTTTTCCTCAAGCGCCCAGAAATAGGCACGGCCCATCGCGCTGGTTGCAATCGGCACGCGGGAGCCGACGTCAAGTTGAACGCCGACCGTCTCGCTGCCGCGGCTTTGCCCGAAATAGATCATGCTGTGACGGTCGCGGCCGCCGACGGCAACGGCCCCGCCGGTCGCGCGCATCATTTCCTCGCGGAACGGTTCGGACAAATGCCGAACGCCGAGATTGGACAACGCGGCGTAGCCGAGCGCCATTGCGGCCGGCGCAAGCTGATATTTCTCGAAGCGGGGAACCGGCGTCAGATAGCCGAGCTTGGTCAACGTATAGGTCAGCCGCGAAACGGTCGGTTTGGGCAAATTGGTGCGGGCCGCGATTTCCTGATTGCCAAGAAGTCCGTCGCTGGGCTGGAATGCGCGCAATACGTCTAGTCCGCGGGAAAGCGCGACGACGAAATTCCGATCGGTCGCTGGCTTCTTTCCTGTACGCTTCATCCCTGATCTGCTTCTTGCGCGGAGTCGTTGACAAGCCACGTGCTTCAAAATAACCCTGCCGTCAAGATGCGGAATTAAATTCCGCAGTGCGAAATTGACAAAAGTTACCCCACCAAGGAGGAACACCGTGAGCGAAGTGGTCAAGCTTGAGCGTCATGACGAAGTCGGGATCGTCACGGTCGACAGCCCTCCGGTGAATGCACTGAGCGCCGCGGTTCGCGGCGGAATTCTGGAGTGCATCAAGGCCGCGGTCGCTGATCCCGCAATCAAGGGCATCGTGCTGACCTGTGCTGGCCGCACCTTCATCGCGGGCGCCGACATCACCGAATTCGGCAAGCCGCCGAAGCCGCCCGCCCTCAACGACGTGCTTTCCGAGATCGAGAATTCGCCGAAGCCGGTCGTGGCCGCGATCCACGGCACCGCGCTCGGCGGCGGCCTCGAGGTCGCGCTCGCCTGTCATTTCCGCGTCGCGGTAAAGGAAGCCAAGCTCGGCCTGCCCGAGGTGAAGCTCGGCCTGCTGCCGGGCGCCGGCGGCACCCAGCGCCTTCCGCGCGCGGTCGGACCGGAACTCGCGGTCAAGATGATCGTCGGCGGTGATCCGATCGGCGCGGCGGAAGCGCTGAAGAACGGTCTGATCGAGGAGATCGTCGAGGGCCCGGCCGCCGGAGGCGAAGCCTTCGTACGAAAGCTGCTGGCTGAAAAGCGTCCGCTGCGCCGTCTGCGCGACGATGATTCCAAGATCGCGGCGGCCAAGGCCGACCGCTCGATCTTCACCAATGCGGTCGCGGCCATGACCAAGAAGTCGCGCGGCCTGGAAGCGCCGTTCGCGGCGGCCGACGCCGTCGGCTACGCCATCGACCTGCCGTTCGACGAAGGTCTGAAGAAAGAGCGCGAGGGCTTTCTGAAGCTCGTCGCCAGCGATCAGTCCAAGGCGCAGCGTTATGCCTTTTTCGCTGAGCGCGAGGCCAGCAAGATCGCTGGCGTTCCCGAAGGGACCAAGCCGCGGCCCGTGAACCGCGTCGCCATCCTCGGCGCCGGTACGATGGGCGGCGGCATCGCGATGTCCTTTGCCAATGCCGGCGTTCCCGTCACCCTGATCGAGACCGGCGAGGAGCAGCTCAAACGCGGCATGGGCATCATGCAGAAGAACTGGGAAGCGACCGCGGCGCGCGGCGGTATCCCGGCGGATGCGCCCGCCAAGCGCATGGCGCTGATCAACGGCGTCGTGGGCATCGAGAACGTTGGCGATGCCGACCTCGTCATCGAAGCCGTGTTCGAGACCATGGCTGTGAAGAAGGAAGTGTTCGGCAAGCTCGACCAGTACGTCAAGCCGGGCGCCGTGCTCGCTTCCAACACCTCGTACCTGAACATCGACGAGATCGCGAAGTCGACCAAGCGTCCGCAGGACGTGCTCGGCATGCACTTCTTCTCGCCCGCCAACGTCATGAAGTTGTGCGAGATCGTGCGCGCCGACAAGACCGCGCCCGATGCCCTTGTGACGGCGGTCTCGATCGCGCGGAAGATCGCAAAAGTGCCGGCCGTGGTCGGCGTCTGCGACGGCTTTGTTGGCAACCGCATGCTGGCCCAGCGCGGCAAGCAGTCGGAGAAACTGCTGTTCGAAGGCGCCTTGCCGCAGCAGGTCGATGCCGTGGTCACGAAATTCGGCATGCCCATGGGGCCGTTCGCGATGGGCGACCTCGCCGGCCTCGACATCGGCTGGCGCTCGCGCAAGGACCGCGGCATCAAGTCGGAGATCGCGGACGCGCTCTGCGAAGCCGGTCGCTTTGGCCAGAAGACCGGCAAGGGCTATTACAAATACGAAGCCGGCTCCCGCGCG
This sequence comes from Bradyrhizobium sp. WSM4874, assembly GCF_055811835.1. Classification (NCBI taxonomy): domain Bacteria; kingdom Pseudomonadati; phylum Pseudomonadota; class Alphaproteobacteria; order Hyphomicrobiales; family Nitrobacteraceae; genus Bradyrhizobium; species Bradyrhizobium sp. WSM4874. The sequence continues at coordinate 106,187 of NZ_JBVVPR010000009.1, read as the reverse complement.
GCGCTGCCGGATCCCGAAGTCGAGAAGCTGATCGACGAGACGCTGCTTCGTTTGGGCCGCAAGAAGCGAATCGTCAGCGACGACGAGATCCTCGAACGCATGATGTATCCGATGATCAACGAGGGCGCGAAAATCCTGGAGGAAGGCATTGCCGCGCGCCCGTCCGATATCGACGTGGTCTGGCTCTATGGCTATGGCTGGCCGATCTACCGCGGCGGCCCGATGTTCTGGGCCGACACCGTCGGCCTCAAGCACATCGCCGATCGTCTCTCCTACTATGCCGAGGAGACCAACGATCCGAGTCTCGAGCCCGCGCCACTGTTGAAGAAGCTGGCGGCGGAAGGCAAGACCTTCGCGTCACTCGCGGCGGGCTCGAAAGCAGCGTGATTGGATTGGATTGGGCTTGGTGACTGCGAACACCCTTGCCAAGGCAACGCTCTCTCCGTTCCCTTCCCCCTTGTGGGGGAGGGTCAGGGAGGGGGGTGGCCCCAGGCGAGGTCAGCGTTCGTGGCACCCCCTTCCCCAACCCTGCCCCACAAGGGGGAAGGGAGCCCGTCTGTCTATGCCCGCCTTACGTTTGCAGAGCATTGATCGTTAATGACCCATCCCGGCGAACAGTTTTATCCCGAGGGCGTGCGCTGGGACGACACCATCGTCCAGGGTTCGCTGCCTGACCTGCTGGCAAAAGCCGCGGCCGAGTACGGCCCGCGCACCGCGCTGGAATTCCGGGACCGGCCGATCACCTATACCGAGCTCGCCGCGATGGTGGAGCGTGCGGCTGCCGCGTTCCTGCGCGCCGGCTGCGCCAAGAATACGTCCATCGCTCTGTTCCTCGGCAACACGCCCGATCATCCCGTCAATTTTTTCGGCGCGCTGAAGGCCGGCGCCCGCGTCGCGCATCTATCACCGCTCGACGGCGAGATCGCGCTGACCCACAAGGTCTCCGATTCCGGTTCGCGCCTGCTCGTCACCTCCAACCTCGCGGCACTGCTGCCGACCGCGCTGAAATTCCTGGAGAAGGGCCTGATCGACCGCCTGGTCGTCTGCGAGGACGACAATTGGGGCAAGATCGGCACGCCGCAGGCCGCGGTCCCCAATGATCCCCGCATCGTCACCTTCAAGACCTTCGTCGAGGGCGCTACCGCGCCGGCACAGTGGCCGTCGGTGACGGCGGACGACGTCGCGCTGCTGCAATATACCGGTGGCACCACCGGGCTGCCCAAGGGCGCGATGCTGACCCATGGCAATCTCACCTCGGCCGTGTCGATCTACGACGTCTGGGGCAAGCCGTCGCGCGCGACGCGCGGCGACGTCGTCGAGCGCGTGATCTGCGTGCTGCCGCTGTTCCACATCTATGCGCTCACCGTCGTGCTGCTGTCCTCGCTCAGGCGTGGCAATCTGATCTCGCTGCATCAGCGTTTTGACGTCGAAGCGGTGATGCGCGACATCGAAATCAAGCGCGCGACTTATTTTCCCGGCGTGCCGACGATGTGGATTGCGATCGCAGCCCTTCCCGATCTCGACAAGCGCGATTTCTCCTCGCTGGCGACGATCGGCTCCGGGGGCGCGCCGCTGCCCGTGGAGATCGCGAATTTCTTCGAGCGCAAGGTGGGCAAGAAGCTCCGCAGCGGCTGGGGCATGACCGAGACCTGTTCGCCTGGCACCGGCCATCCGCCCACAGGTCCCGAGAAGCCTGGCTCGATCGGACTGATGCTGCCCGGCATCGAACTCGACGTCGTTTCCCTAGACGATCCCACGAAGGTGCTGCCGCCGGGTGAAGTTGGCGAGATCCGCATCAAGGGCCCGAACGTCACCAAAGGCTACTGGAACAAGCCCGAGGGATCGGCCGAGGCCTTTGTCGACGGCCGCTTTCTCACCGGCGACATCGGCTATGTCGACACCGACGGCTATTTCTTCCTGGTCGACCGCAAGAAGGACATGATCATCTCCGGCGGCTTCAACGTCTATCCGCAGATGATCGAGCAGGCGATCTACACCATACCAGGCGTGCACGAGGTGATCGTGCTCGGCATCCCCGACCAGTACCGCGGGGAGGCCGCCAAAGCCTTCATCAAGCTGAAGCCGGATGCAAAGCCGTTCTCGTTTGACGAGCTACGCGCGCAGCTCGCCGGCAAGCTCGGCAAGCACGAATTGCCGGCGGAGGTCGAATTCGTCGACGATCTGCCGCGCACGCCGGTCGGAAAGCTGTCGCGCCATGAGTTGCGCCAGCAGCAGAAACCATCACAATCCGCCCAATTTGCCACCCAACTTGCATCAGGAGATCGCTCTTGACCGACGCCGTCATCGTTTCCACCGCCCGCACCCCAATCGGGAAGGCCTATCGCGGCGCGCTCAAGGCCACCGAGGGCGCAACCTTGCTCGGCCACGCCATCGGCGAGGCCGTCGCGCGTGCCAAGGTCGACCCCAAGGAGGTCGAGGACGTGGTGATGGGCGCAGCGCTGCAGCAGGGCGCGACCGGCGGCAACATCGCGCGCAAGGCGCTGCTCCGTGCCGGCCTGCCGGTTACCGTCGCCGGCACCACCATCGACCGGCAATGCGCCTCCGGCCTGCAAGCGATCGCACTCGCCGCGCGTTCGGTGATTTTCGACGGTGTCGAGATCGCGGTCGGCGGTGGCGGCGAGTCCATCTCGCTGGTGCAGAACGACAAGATGAACGGCTTCCATGCGCAGGACCCGGCGCTGCTCAAGATCAAGGGCGAGGTCTATATGCCCATGATCGACACCGCCGAAATCGTCGCCAAGCGTTACGGCATCTCGCGCGAGAAGCAGGACGAATATTCGCTGGAAAGCCAGCGCCGCACCGCCGCGGCCCAGCAGGGCGGCAAGTTCAGGGACGAACTCGCACCGATCACCACCAAAATGGCGGTGACGGACAAGGCTACCGGTGCAGTCTCGTTCAAGGACGTCACGCTGTCGCAGGATGAGGGCCCGCGCCCCGAGACCACCGCTGAAGGTCTCGCCGGCCTCAAGGCCGTGCGCGGCGAGGGATTCAGCGTCACCGCCGGCAATGCCAGCCAGCTTTCGGACGGGGCCAGCGCAAGCGTGATCATGAGCGACAAGGAAGCCGCCAAGCGCGGGCTCAACCCGCTCGGCATCTTCCGCGGCTTCGTCTCCGCCGGCTGCGAGCCGGACGAGATGGGCATCGGCCCGGTATTCGCGGTGCCGCGCCTGCTCAAGCGTCATGGCCTCACCGTCGACGACATCGGCCTGTGGGAGCTGAACGAAGCCTTCGCGGTGCAGGTGCTGTATTGCCGCGACAAGCTCGGCATCGACCCCGACAAGATCAACGTCGACGGCGGCGCGATCGCGGTCGGCCATCCCTACGGCATGTCGGGCGCGCGTCTGACCGGCCACGCCTTGATCGAAGGCCGCCGCCGCAAGGCGAAGTACGCGGTCGTCACCATGTGCGTCGGCGGCGGCATGGGCGCTGCGGGGCTTTTTGAGGTGTTGCAGTAGTTCTGGTCCAGTAACCGTCGTCCCGGCGAAAGCCGGGACCCATACTCCGCAGCAGGAGTGTGGTGCACGAACAACAATGGCCTTCGCAAACCAACGAAGGCCGGTGGTAATGGGTCCTGGCTTTCGCCAGGACGACGAGGAAACAGGAGGATCCGATGGATCTCGCATTCACGAAAGAAGAACAGGCGTTTCGCGAGGAAGTGCGGTCATTCTTCCGCGACAACGTGCCGCCGGATACGCGGCGCAAGCTGGTCGAGGGCCGCCACCTCTCCAAGGACGAGATGGTGACGTGGTGGCGCATCCTCAACAAGAAGGGGTGGGGCGTCAGCCACTGGCCCAAGCAATATGGCGGCACCGGCTGGACCTCCGTGCAGCACTACATCTTCAACGAGGAGCTGCAGTCCTATCCGGCGCCGCAGCCGCTCGCCTTCGGCGTCAGCATGGTCGGTCCTGTCATCTACACCTTCGGCAATGAAGAGCAGAAGAAGCAGTATCTGCCCCGCATCGCCAATGTCGACGATTGGTGGTGCCAGGGCTTCTCCGAGCCCGGCTCCGGCTCCGACCTCGCCTCGCTGAAGACCAAGGCCGAGCGCAAGGGCGACAAGTGGATCATCAACGGCCAGAAGACCTGGACGACGCTCGCCCAGCACGCCGACATGATCTTCTGCCTGTGCCGCACCGATGCGACCGCCAAGAAGCAGATGGGCATCTCCTTCATCGTGTTCTCGATGAAATCCAAGGGCGTCACCGTGCGCCCGATCCAGACCATCGACGGGGGCGTCGAGGTCAACGAGGTCTTCTTCGACGACGTCGAAGTGCCCTACGAGAACCTGATCGGCGAGGAGAACAAGGGCTGGGACTACGCGAAATTCCTGCTCGGCAATGAGCGCACCGGCATCGCCCGGGTCGGCGTCTCCAAGGAGCGGCTGCGCCGCATCCGCGATCTCGCCTCCAAGGTCGAATCCGGCGGCAAGCCGATCATCCAGGACGCGGCCTTCCGCGACAAGCTGGCGGCCTGCGAAATCGAGCTCAAGGCGCTCGAACTGACGCAGCTCCGCGTCGTCGCCGACGAAGGCAAGCATGGCAAGGGCAAGCCCAATCCGGCTTCCTCCGTGCTGAAGATCAAGGGCTCCGAGATCCAGCAGACCACCACCGAGCTGCTGATGGAAGTGATCGGCCCGTTCGCAGCACCCTATGACGTGCACGGCGACGACGGCTCGAACGAAGCCATGGACTGGACCGCCCAGATCGCGCCGAGCTACTTCAACAACCGCAAGGTCTCGATCTACGGCGGCTCCAACGAGATCCAGCGCAACATCATCGCCAAGGCGGTGCTGGGGCTGTGATCCTACACTATCAACACGCACTCACCGTCATGGCCGGGCTTGACCCGGCCATCCACGCCTAGCGCTGCGAAGAACGTGGATGCCCGGCACAAGGCCGGGCATGACGAAATCGATACCGGAGAGCAAAGAACATGGATTTTGATCTGAACGAGGAGCAACGGCTTCTCAAGGAAAGCATCGACGGCCTCTTGACCGATTCCTACGATTTCGAGAGTCGCAAGAAGTACATGAAGGAGAAGGGCGGCTGGAGCAAAACCGTGTGGGGCAAGCTCGCCGAGCAAGGCCTGCTCGGTCTGCCCTTCGCGGAGGCCGATGGCGGCTTCGGCGGCGGCGGCGTCGAGACCATGATCGTGATGGAAGCGCTCGGCAAGGCACTGGTGCTCGAGCCTTATCTCGCCACCGTCGTGATCGGCGGCGGCTTCCTGCGCCATGCGGGCAGCGATGCGCAGAAGGCCGCGCATGTGCCCGGCATCGTCGACGGCAGCAAGACGCTCGCCTTTGCCCAGCTCGAGAAGAACTCGCGCTACGATCTCTTCGACGTCACGACGACGGCGAAGAATAAGGGCGACGGTTGGGTCATCGACGGCGAGAAGTTCGTCGTGCTCAACGGCGAGAACGCAGATACCCTCATCGTGACCGCGCGCACCAAGGGCGAGCGCCGCGACAAGAGCGGCATCGGCGTGTTCCTGGTGCCGGCCAATGCCAAGGGCGTCGCCAAGAAGTCGTACCCGACCCAGGACGGCCTGCACGCCGCCGACATCACCTTCACCGGCGTCGAGGTCGGCGCCGATGCGGCGCTCGGCAATCCCGACGATTCGCTCACGCTGATCGAGCGTGTGGTCGACGAAGCCCGCATCGCGCTCTGCGCCGAAGCGGTCGGCCTGATGGACGAGTCGCTGAAGACCACGGTCGAGTACATCAAGACGCGCAAGCAGTTCGGTGTTGCGATCGGTTCGTTCCAGTCGCTGCAGCACCGCGCCTCCGACATGTTCGTCGCCACCGAGCAGGCGCGATCGATGTCGATGTTCGCGACCATGGCTGCCGATTTCGAGGACGCCAAGGAGCGCAGCAACGCCGTTGCCGCGGCCAAGGTGCAGATCGGCAAGTCGCTGAAGTTCGTGGGACAGCAGGCGATCCAGCTCCACGGTGGCATCGGCATGACCATGGAGGCGAAGATCGGCCACTACTTCAAGCGCCTGACCATGATCGAGAACTCGTTCGGCGACACCGACTACCACCAGCGCCGCGTGGCGGACGGTGGCGGGTTGATCTAGCGCCGGATCGCGAGGCGGCAGCCGCATAAAGATCGTCATGCCCGGGCTTGTCCCGGGCATCCACGTCTTGGCGGTGAGACAAAGGCGTGGATGGCCGGGACAAGCCCGGCCATGACGATGAAGCAAGCGAGCTGAATCAAAAGAGGGAGCAACAACAATGAAAAACACCCCGTTCGATCTCACCGGCAAGGTCGCCGTGGTCACCGGCTCCAGCCGCGGCATCGGCCGCTCTTCCGCCGAACTGCTCGCAAAGCTCGGCGCCAAAGTCGTGGTCTCCTCGCGCAAGGCCGACGCCTGCCAGGAGGTCGTCGACGGCATCAAGGCGGCCGGCGGCGAGGCCACCGTCATCCCCTGCAACATCGCGCGCAAGCAAGAGGTCGAGGCGCTGATCGCGGGTGCGACCAAGCACTATGGCAAGATCGACATCCTCGTCTGCAACGCCGCGGTGAACCCCTATTACGGCCCGCTGCTCGACATCACCGACGAGGCCTTCGACAAGATCATGGGTAGCAACGTCAAGAGCAACATCTGGCTCTCCGCGCTGGCGATCCCGCAAATGGCCGAGCGCGGCAACGGCTCCGTCGTCATCATCTCCTCGATCGGCGGCCTGCGCGGCTCGACCGTGATAGGCGCCTACGGCATTTCGAAAGCCGCCGACTTCGCATTGTGCCGTTCGCTCGCCGGCGAATGGGGCCCGAAAGGCGTCCGCGTCAATTGCATCGCGCCCGGCCTCGTCAAGACCGATTTCGCCCGTGCGCTGTGGGAAGACGAAGCGAATCTGAAACGCCGCACCGCCACCACCCCGCTCCGCCGCATCGGCGAGCCCGACGAAATCGCAGGCGCAGTCGCCTACCTCGCCTCCGATGCGTCGAGCTTCATGACCGGACAGACCATCGTCATCGACGGCGGCGTGACGACGGCGGCGCCGTAGTCGCCGGTCCTCTGCTACGGGCGGCGCCCGGCCAAGGTGCGTTCGATGGCGCTTTCGATGGCGCGTACGACGATCAGGGCCGAACGTTCGTCGAGGTGCACGCCGTCGTCCCAACGCAGCTCGCGTCGCGGCGGATCGATCGGCAGCCAAAGCGCGCGATCCGGGAAGGCTTCGTCGACGATCTCGTTGGTGATCCGGACCATGCGGGAGCCTTCAATCTCCGGCGCAAACGGAACATGGATCAGAAACGCGCGGGTGCCGCGCCGCTGGAGCTCGTCAATGAGCTGCCTGATGCGAACCACATTCGCGCGTACCGGCACGGTCGGGTCAGCTTCGTTCATCTGCTCCAGCGCACGGTCGAGATAGACCTTGTTGTCGAACGTGCCCGGCGGCTGGCTGAGCAGGCGATCCCGCTCGGCGCGCGCCCGGGCGGGATCAGGTTCACCGTGTTTCCACGTCTCATAGCCCGCGATCGCTGTTCGCACCGGGCGCAACAGCAGCGCTTCCGTGCGCGCGCCGCCGGAAAATTTCTCGATCAGCGCGCTGTCCGACTCGCGCGTCAGGACATTCGTCTCGATCAGCACAATCTTCGGCGGGTTCGGCCGGTTCGCGACGATCTCGAGACCTGTCACCGGCGAGCCGCCCGCCAGCGAAAGATTACGGACGCGCGGCGGCGAGAAATACTCCTCCTTGAGACGCCAGGCGACCGAGCTGCCGACCACCACGACATCAGGCGTGGGATCCTGCACATAGCGGTTCAGGCTGACGAGGCTGCCGCCGCGGGTCGTGACCGCCGGCTGCTGCAGGGCCGAGCCGAAGCGCGCCGTGGTGAAGGCGCAGGCCAGCAGCAGCGCGGCTGCAGCCGCCGCGCACTTGACCAGCCATGAAAGCGTCAAATCCTGCGCCATGTCAGAACTGGAAGTAGATGAAAGTGCTGTCGGGCCCCGCCTCGAGACAGGCGAGCGCCGCGAGCGCGCCATAGAGATAGGGCTCCCATCGCCGCCAGCGGCCTTCGACGAGCGCGCTGATGCCGACATGCTGGATGATAACAGGCAAGGCGTAGAGCAAGGCGAGATTGGTGAACAGTTTTGGCGGATTGGGCGCGTCCGTCGCCATGAACATTCCCTTGAGATAGCTGAGCGCGTGGTCGAAGTTCGGCAGCTTGAAGAAGATCCAGAGCATCGTGACGCAGAAGAACACGATACCCATCCGGATCACCCGCACCGCGGGGCTTCCATCGCCCATGAGTTTCAGGAACGGTCGTTCGATCACGAGCAAGATCCCGTGCGCCATGCCCCACAGAGCGTAGCTCAGGCTGGCACCATGCCAGAGTCCGCCAAGCGTCATCACGATCATCAGGTTGAGACAGGTTCGTCCCGGTCCATGACGGTTGCCGCCGAGCGGAATGTACAAATAGGTCCTGAGCCAGCTCGACAACGAGATGTGCCAACGCGTCCAAAACTCAGAGAATGAGGTCGAGATGTAGGGCAGGTTGAAGTTCACGGGCAGGCGATAGCCGAACAGCAGGCCGAGGCCGAGCGCAATCGCCGAGTAGCCGAAGAAATCGGCGTAGATCTGGTAGCTGTAGAGGAACACCAGCAGCCAGCGATCCTGCGTGCGCAGCGTCTCGTAGAGCGGGAAGTCCATGTAGGACGTCATCTCGTTGAGATTGTTCGCCACATACAGCTTGAAAAAATAGCCGACCAGGATCCACTTCGCGGCCTCGACGAAGGCGACGTCACCCAGCCGCTTGGGAATGATCTGCGGCATGAACTGGGCCGCGCGCGTGATCGGGCCGGACACGAGCTGCGGGAAGAAGATGATGTAGAGGAACACCTCGCGCAAGCGGACGGTGCGTTTCTCGCGCGTCAGGTCGACCAACAGGCTGATGTTGTGGAACGCGAAGAACGAGATTCCGATCGGCAGCGGCAGTCGCAGCAGGAAGTCGATCGGCGCGACGCCCGTGAGTGTGGTCGCGGCGGCGTCGACGAACAGGAACTTGTATTTGAAGAACGCGAGCAGGCCGAGATTGAAGACGATGCCGGCCGGCATCCAGAAAGTTCGATTCTCGAACGCAAGCACCAGGCAGAGATAGGTGCCGAGCACCGCGACGAGCAGCAGCGGCAGCAACTCGGGCTGGCCGAAGCCATAGAAGAACACGCTTGCGAGAACGAGCAGCGGGACCTGGAAGCCGCGCAGCGAAGGCAGGTAATAGACGCCGAACACGATCGCGAAGAAGATGCCGAACTGAAAAGAAGTGAAGGTCATGCCGCCCCATTTGCCCGCCCGGCATGTAGCATTTTCGCATTCTCTGTCCTAGCCCCTCCACATGCGTGTGGTCCGCCCCGACGAGCGCGGCGGGCTTGACCTTCCGCCTCCAATCCGCTCCCTTTGGCGCGACACAATGATCCCTCACGGGACAACGCCAAGAAAACGCCAAAGAAAACGCCAAAGACAACGCCAAGGTTTGCTTCCATGTCTTTCGTCCTCGCCATCGACCAGGGCACCACCTCCTCGCGCGCGATCGTGTTTCGCGGCGACATATCCATTGCGGCGAAGGCGCAAGCCGAGTTTCCGCAGCATTTCCCCGCCTCGGGCTGGGTCGAGCACGAGCCCGAGGACATCTGGACCTCGACCGTGACCGTCTGCCGCGACGCGATCGCGCAGGCCGGCATCAGCGCAAAGGACATCGCCGCGATCGGGATCACCAACCAGCGCGAGACCACCGTGGTGTGGGACCGCGCCACCGGGCAGGCCGTGCACCGCGCCATCGTCTGGCAGGACCGCCGCACCGCCGACATCTGCGCGAAACTGAAAGCCGACGGCCGCGAGCCCGTGATCTCGCAAAAGACCGGCCTGATCATCGATCCCTATTTCTCCGGCACCAAGGTCGCCTGGATTCTCGACCACGTCCCCGGCGCACGCGCGCGCGCCGCCCGCGGCGAATTGATGTTCGGCACCGTCGATTGCTACCTGCTGTGGCGCCTCACCGGCGGCAAGGTCCACGCCACCGACGCCACCAACGCCTCGCGCACGCTGCTGTTCAATATCCACACCGGGCAGTGGGACGACGAGCTGCTGGAGATCATCGGCGTGCCGCGCTCGATGCTCCCGGAGGTGAAGGATTCCTCCGCCCGCTTCGGCGAGAGCACGCCGGACCTGTTCGGCGGCGCGATTGCGATCTCCGGCATCGCCGGCGACCAGCAGGCCGCGACCATCGGTCAGGCCTGCTTCCGTCCGGGCATGATGAAGTCGACCTACGGCACCGGCTGCTTTGCGTTGCTCAACACCGGCACCACGCCCGTGGCTTCGAAGAACAAGCTGCTCACCACCATCGCCTACCAGCTCGGCGGCAAACGCACCTACGCGCTCGAAGGCTCGATCTTCGTCGCGGGCAGCGCGGTGCAGTGGCTGCGTGACGGCCTCGGCATCATCAAGCACGCCGCCGAGACCGGACCTCTTGCCGATCAGTCGGACTCCATGCAGAGCGTCTATCTCGTGCCGGCCTTCGTCGGCATGGGCGCGCCGTACTGGAATCCGCGCGTGCGCGGCGCGCTGTTCGGCCTCACCCGCAACACCGGCCCGGCCGAGCTTGCCCACGCCGCGCTGGAAAGCGTCTGCTACCAGACTTTCGACCTCTGGGCCGCGATGCGCGCGGACTGGCCGAGCTCGGAGGTGGCCAGCGTCGTGCTCCGGGTCGACGGTGGCATGACCGCGTCCGACTGGACCATGCAGCGCCTCGCCGACCTGCTCGACGCGCCCGTCGACCGCCCCGTGATCCAGGAGACGACGGCACTGGGCGCCGCCTATCTCGCCGGCCTCCAGGCCGGCGTCTATCCCGAACCGACCAAGTTCGCCGACAACTGGCGCCTCGAGCACCGCTTCAAGCCGAACATGAGCCAGGCGACGCGCGAGCGGAAGCTGGCGGGCTGGTCGAGGGCGGTAAAGGGCGTGCTGGCAAGCGACGAGGGCGAGGGGTAGCTTAGTCGTTCCGGCCTAGTGCGCAATTGCGCACGGGGGGCCGGGACCCATACCGCGAGGTCTATCGATTGCGGCTAGTGCCAATCCCGAACGAGCAGTCTTCGCCAAACCACTCCCTGTGGTTATGGGTCCCGGCCTTCGCCGGGACGACATAGAATGCGTAAGTCGCACTCCGCGCTACAGGAACGCAATGATCCTCCCCGACGGTTATTCCGACATTCCCCCCGGCAAGATCGCTGCCGTCGTCACCCATCTCGAGATGACCACGCCCCCTCCGCGCCGTGACGATTCGCCCGGCGCCTGGATCCTGCGCAAGGTCGATACCCCCGCGCTTCATTGGTATCGCGACCTCCATCGCCGCGTCGGCGAGGAGTGGTTGTGGTTTTCGCGGGCGCGCATGCACGACGCCGAGCTCGCCGCAATCATCCACGCACCGGGCGTCGAGCTCTATGCGCTTGTCTTGGACGGCCGCGATGAAGGCCTGCTGGAGCTGGACTTTCGCGAGGCCGGCCAGTGCGAGCTCGTGTATTTCGGTGTTACCGCAAAACTGATCGGGAGCGGTGCCGCCCGCTTTATGATGAACCGTGCACTTGAAATCGCGTGGTCACGCGACCTGTCCCGCGTCTGGGTGCACACCTGCACCTTCGATCATCCGTCCGCCGTTGCATTCTACCAGCGCTCCGGCTTCCGCCCGTTCCGCCGCCAGATCGAGATTGCCGACGATCCGCGCCTCGATGGCGCCGCTCCGCGAACGGCGGCGAAGCATGTGCCGATCATCGGCTAGTGCGCAGCTGCCTCCCCACCGTCATTGCGAGGAGCCCTTGCGACGAAGCAATCCAAACTGTTTCCGTGGAAAGATACTGGATGCTTCGCTGCGCTCGCAATGACGGAGCGCCGACACCGCGATCCTCGTTAGCTGTTGAAATCGACTGCCGTCGTGTTGGCGCCGCAAACCAGCACCGCGACCCGCTCGCCGGGTGAGGGACCATAGCGACCGGAGAGCAAGGCGGCAAAGGCGGCCGCGCCACCAGGCTCGGCGACCAGGCGGAGGCTCGACCACAATGCCGCCTGCGCCTGTCTGATCGCATCGTCGGTGACCAGCACGACCTTTTCGACGTGGGCCCGCGCAATCGGAAACATCAATTGTCCGACACGTCGCGGGGCGAGACTATCGGCGGCGATGCCGCCCGCGGGCGCATCGATCGGCGCGCCCGCGGCGAAGGCGGCGTGAAGTGTTGGCGATTGCTCCGGCTCGACCGCGACGATGCGCGTCCTGCCGGCGCTCCAGGCCGCCATACCACCGATCAGGCCGCCGCCGCCGACTGCCACCAGCACCGTGTCGATGCCCGCTGCATCCTGCTCCAGCTCCATTCCGACGCTGCCCTGACCGAGCAAGGTCTCGACCTGGTCGTAAGCATGCACCGCCATGGCGCCGGTCTGCGCGACATGGGTTTCGCTCGCGGCGAGCGCGTCGGCGTAGCGGCTGCCCGCAATGACGAGATTGGCGCCGTAGCCTTTTATCCGCTCGGCCTTGGCCGGCGAGGTGATGTCGGGCACGAAGATCGTGGCGGGAACGCCGAGCCGCTGCGCCGCATAAGCCACCGCGGCGCCGTGATTGCCGCCCGATGCGGCGACGACACCGGCCTCCGGCACCTGCCGCAACAGCAGGTTGGCGAAGGCGCCCCGCGCCTTGAACGATCCGGAATGCTGCAACAGCTCGAGCTTGAAAATGACGGGTGAAGCCGGCAGGCCAAAATCGGCGAGATCAGCCTCAACGAGCGGCGTGCGCCTTATGTGGGGGCGGATAACGGCCTCGGTTGCCGCGATCTTCTCGCGTGTGACGTCCAATGTCTCAGCCATGATACCACCTTGATAGCGCATCGGAGAGTTGACATCAATTAGGTAATTAGCAAAATGACTAAATGAGATTTGCCGTCGCCTTGCGCGCACTCGCCAATGAACGCCGCCTCCAGATCCTGGACTGGCTGCGGGATCCCAGGAAACATTTCCGCGAGCAGGCCGACGGCGACCTCGTCGAGGACGGCGTCTGCGGACTGCTGATCGCCGAGAAGCTCGGCGTCAGCGCGCCGACATTGAGCGAGCACATGCGGGTGCTGACCGCGGCGAAGCTGGTGCGCGCCAAGCGGGTCAAGCAGTGGACGATGTACAAGCGCAACGAAACGGCGATCCTCGCCATCAAGCGCTCGATCCAGGATGGTCTTTGAACGCGGGGCGTGTGCAGCTGGCGAGCGCGCCGTAGCAGCCGGCGCAATGCTCCAATTCAAAAATTTTTCTTGCGCGGGGCCGATCTTCCCGTCGAAACTGATCGGCCATGCCGGAAAGACGACAAGAGAGCAAAACCATGTTCCTGATCGGCCAATATGATTCCCCCTTCGTCCGCCGCGTCGCGATTGCGCTGCGGCTTTACGGGCTCGCCTTCGAGCACAAGCCGTGGTCGACCTTCGGCGACGCCGACAAGATCGCGCCCTATAATCCGCTGCGGCGCGTGCCGACCTTGGTGCTCGACGACGGCGAGGCGCTGATCGAGAGCACGGTCATCCTCGATTATCTCGACGAATTGGTAGGGCCGGAGAAGGCGATGCTGCCGCGCTCCGGCGCCGAGCGCCGGCGTCATTTGCGGATCTGCGCGCTCGCCTCCGGTCTCGGTGACAAGGCGGTGAGCCTGCTCTACGAGCGGGTGCTGCGGAAGGAGCAGCTCACGCTGTGGGTCGAGCGCTGCCAGGCGCAGATCGCGGACGTGCTGAAAGCGCTGGAGGCCGAGCGCGCCAAGGTGGGCACGCCGTACTGGCTGGGTGATCGCATCGGCCATGCCGACGTTGTGGTCGCCTGCGTCGTCCGCTTCACCCGCGAGGCGCATCCGCAATTGTTCGAGCCGTCGCGGTATCCGGCTCTGTCGGCGCACGCCGACGCTTGCGAGGCGATGGCGCCGTTCCAGGAGATCGTGCAACCGCTGGCACCGCCGAAGGGGTGAATCCGCTTGCATGCGGGCGGCGGCGCCGACCGAATGGAAAGCTTGCGCGCCAAGCTCGTCATTGCGAGGAGCGAAGCGACGAAGCAATCCAGTCTGTCGACAGCTGAGAGAGTCTGGATTGCTTCGCTTTGCTCGCAATGACGGAGAGTGTGGCGCCGCCTTTGCACTCGATCGACAGACGACGCGTCGCGGCGCCGCTACGCAAACCCGACCTTGATCAGGATCATCAGGAAAAGGCCGCCGACGACCGCGCAGACCGCGGCACCGATCAGCGGCCCTAGCGCGCCTTTCCGGCTTGCGGGCTCCAGCACGGCCTGCCCCGGCTGGTCCGGATCGTAATAGACCTGGACGCTCTTCCCGGGGCGATATTTCGCCGCGGCCTCTTCGGCGACCTCGCGCAGGCCGGAGATCATGGTGCCGTTCCAATCGACTTCGGTGCCGATGAAGTCGCGCTTGCCGACCCTGTAGGCGTAGCGCAGGTCGACCTGATAGCGGTGGACGAGCTTTGACGTCGTCGGTCGATTGTCGTGCTCGGTCTTCTCTTCGATGATTTCCTCGATCACGTCGCAATGGATGACCCTGCCCGACGCGGTCGGCCAGCGCAGGCTGGCGTTCGCCAGCCGGCGCGTCCGGACATAATCGGCCGCGAGGAACACCCCGCCCACGAGCACGATGATCGGCACCGCGAACGCGAATAGCGGGACGCCCTTGTCGGCGTAGAGCACGTGGCCTGCGAACGAATGCGCGGTCAGGGTGGCGGCGATGATGCCGAACACCATTGTGAACGCCACCAGTGCCGCGACGTTCTGCGCGGCGGCGGGCTCCAGCAGCGCCTCGGTCGGTTGCTTGGGATCGACATGGACGTCGACATGGGCGCCGACCGGATAACGTCCGGTCAGTTTTGCGGCCAGGACCCTCGTCGTGATGACGGTGCCGCCGACAAAGACCTTTTCGCCTTCCAGCTCCTGGCCGCCGGCCTGATAGCGGTAGCGAATGATGGGCTTGGCGTCGTTCCGGTCGTCCGAGGAATGCGCCGCCGGCTGGTCGACCCGGGAGACCGTGATGATGCCCTCCACTCTGTCCCAGCTCCGCGCCGCGACCATCCGGCCCCGCATGCGGATCAGATTGAACAGCGTCAATCCAAACAGCAGCACGGCGACGCCGGCGGCAATCTGGGTCCACATCAATTGTTGGGCGTTCAGCATCCGATTCCCCTGCGCTTCGGCGGCGACCGCCATTGGTCGCAGCCAACGCGCGTTGCGTTCATGGCAGGGGGACGGCGCGGATTCTATCTCCTCGTGCAGGGCTTGATCTCGCCCGAGGCAGAGTGCATCACGATCGGATTTGGCGACAGTCTGATGCCAAAGAACAATTGGGAGCCGGAGACCTTGTCGTTCGCCCCCTCATGGACGTCAAGATCGAGCTTCGTCGCGATCTCGGATGTCAGTTTGGCCCGCTCCTCCATCGAAATCGTATTCTGATATTTGATCTCGTAGACGACGTCGGCCTCCAGCACGGACCGCGTCTGGCACACGACGGCGCCGCTCGAAACGTTCTGGGTGACCGCGTCCTCACACTCGGCCTTCAGCAAGGCGTTGCGGGCAGAGATCAGCGACTCGTCCGATATCAGCAGAATGTTGGCGTTCTCGAGTTTGAGGTTGACGGCCTCGACCTGCTGCATTCCGGCGACAGCCGACAGCTTGTCCCTGACCTGGGCCGACACGTCGAGCTTTTTCTCAAGCGACTGCTTCAGGTCCCGGTCGACGGTCCGCGATTTCTGGATCTTGCCGATCAGCAGCGTCGGATCGACCTCGCAAGTCGGATGCAGCTCCAGCCGGCCGTTGCTGAGATACTCGATCGTGTTGATCGTGCCGGGGCCGCCGAACGTGCTTGGCGGCACCACCTCGAAATATCCGGTCTCGGAGAGGATGGCCGTGATGGTTTGCTTCTTTCGCGGGAAGCCGACAAAGACCGCGACCATCACGAGGCCGATCGCGACAAAGACCCCGCTACCGAGCCAAAGCCATTTGCGGCTTGCTACTTTCCCGGGCAGCACAACTGATTTTTCTCGCCGCATGGCACATAGCCTTTCGGACAGTCCGCCGCGGCAATCGTGGGCAGCACGACGAGAGCGATCGCGGCGACGAACGGTGCAATGAACTGCTTCATATGTTCGATCCCAAGCAAATCGTCGGTTGAAGGTAGTAGGCCGAGAGAGTAGCGAACCAAGGTTGAGCGGACAAGTGAACGAGTTCACACGCGTCCGATTCTTGCGAGGGCGCATCTGCAGCTGTTCGATGTGTTGCGTCGTTCCGGTACAGGTTGAGCATTTGCTGCACCAACGTCGTCCTGGCGAAAGCCAGGACCCATTACCCCCACCGGGTCATTTGGCGAAGATTGGTCGTTCGGTATTGCCAGCGATCGTCATCGATGATTCACGCGGTATGGGTCTTGGCCTTCGCCAGGACGACACCGAACGGACGACACCGAACGTGTGGCACGCGCCCATGATCGCGACGGACGAGGCAGCGAGTGTCAAACCGGCGCGGTCGGCGATCATGCATTCATACAGGTGTTTTGCCCGACGCCGCAAGCCATTTCGGCAAGACCGAAAATGATTGAGCCTTTTCAACCCCATGTCTACTGTGCATGGGGTTGATTTCGCGTTTTTTGTTTGGAGGGCGCCTAGCCCGCGCCCGCGCGCTTCTTCTGCCAGACCAAATGCACCGCGCAGGTGCAGCCCGGCGGATGCGAGGCAAGCTCCTTCGACGTCTCGTCGTTCGCAGGCGTTGCCGCGAATGCCGCCTTGTCGCTCGCGCCCTCTCGCGCCGGGATGTAGTTCAGGATCGGCGCGAGCCAGCGCTCGGCCTCGGCGACGCTCATGCCCTTGCGTGCGGCATAATCCTCGACCTGGTCGCGCTCGATCTTGCCGACGCCGAAATAATAGCTCTCGGGACTGGCGAGATAGAGCCCCGACACGGAAGAGCCCGGCCACATCCCAAAGCTCTCGGTCAGCTTCACGCCGGCGGTGTTCTCGGCGTCGAGCAGTTCGAACAGCGTCGCCTTCTCGGTGTGATCGGGCTGCGCGGGATAGCCGGGGGCGGGACGGATGCCCTGGTACTTTTCGAGGATCAACTCATCGGTCGAGAGCGCCTCGTCCGGCGCATAGGCCCAGAACTCGCGGCGCACGCGGGCATGCATGCGCTCGGCGAAGGCCTCTGCAAGGCGATCGGCCAGCGCCTTGCACAGGATCGAGGAGTAGTCGTCATTGGCCATCTTGAACCGGTCGGCGACCACATCCTCGCCGATGCCGGCAGTGACGACGAAGCCGCCGACATAATCGGGCACGCCGGTAGTGGCAGGCGCGACGAAGTCGGACAGCGCCGCATTGAAACGGCCCTCGCGCTTCTCGAGCTGCTGGCGCAGCGTGTGCAGCGTCGCGATCGTCCTGGTCCGGCTCTCGTCGGCGTAGAGCACGATGTCGTCGCCCTCGGCGTTCGCCGGCCAGAAGCCGACCGTCGCACGCGCCCGGAACCACTTCTCCTTGACGATCAGGTTGAGCATTTTCCGCGCGTCGTCGTAGAGCGAGCGCGCGACCTCGCCGACCTTGGCATCGTCGAGGATGGCGGGGAAGCGCCCGGCGAGCTCCCAGGTCTGGAAGAACGGCGTCCAGTCAATATAGGGCACGAGCTCGGCGAGATCATAGTCGTCGAAGCTCCTGGTGCCGAGAAAGGTCGGCTTCACCGGCTTGTTCGCGGCAAAGTCGACCGGCACGCGGTTGGCGCGGGCGGTCGCCAGCTTCAGCCGCTTCTTGTCGGCCTGGGCGCGCATATGCGCATCCGAGATCTTTGCGTATTCGGCGCGGACTTCGGCGGCATAGGCCTCGCGCCTCTCGGGCGACAGCAGAGCAGACGCAACACCAACCGCGCGGCTGGCGTCGTTGACATGCACCACGGGGCCGGCGCGATAGCTCGGGTCGATCTTCACGGCCGTATGCACGCGGCTCGTGGTGGCGCCGCCGATCAGCAGCGGCAGCTTGAGGCCTTCGCGCTGCAATTCGCCGGCGAAGAACGCCATCTCGTCGAGCGAGGGCGTGATCAGGCCTGACAGCCCGACGATGTCGGCCTTCTCCGCCTTTACGGTCTCGACTATCTTGGCCGCCGGCACCATCACGCCGAGGTCGATCACCTCGTAATTGTTGCACTGGAGCACGATGCCGACGATGTTCTTGCCGATGTCGTGGACGTCGCCCTTGACGGTCGCGAGCACGATCTTGCCGGCGGACGACGAGCCTTCCGTGCCGATGCCGTTGGCGAGATTGCGCGCCTTCTCCTCTTCCATGAACGGCATCAGCCAGGCGACAGCCTGCTTCATCACGCGGGCCGACTTCACCACCTGCGGCAGGAACATCTTGCCGTCGCCGAAGAGATCGCCGACCACGTTCATGCCGGCCATCAGCGGTCCCTCGATCACGTCGAGCGGGCGCTTCGAAGCCTTGCGGGCCTCTTCGGTATCCTGCTCGATGAACTCGGTGATGCCGTGCACCAGCGAATGCGACAGCCGCTTCGCCACCGGCCATTCGCGCCAAGCGAGATCGGCTTCTTTGGTCTGGGTCTTGTTGCCGCGGAATCTTTCCGCGAGCGCCAGCAGACGCTCGGACGCACCAGGGTCGCGATTGAGAATGACGTCCTCGCACACCTGGCGCAATTCGGGATCGATGTCGTCATAGACGATCATCTGCCCGGCATTGACGATGCCCATGTCCATGCCGGCCTTGATGGCGTGATACAGGAACACCGAGTGCATCGCCTCGCGCACCGGCTCGTTGCCGCGGAACGAGAACGACAGATTGGACACGCCGCCCGAAATGTGCGCGCCCGGCAGGTTCTTGCGGATCCAGCGCGTCGCCTCGATGAAGTCGACGCCGTAATTGTTGTGTTCCTCGATGCCGGTCGCGATCGCGAAGATATTCGGATCGAAGATGATGTCTTCCGGCGGGAAGCCGACGCGGTTCACCAGGATGTCGTAGGCGCGCTTGCAGATCTCGGTCTTGCGGGCGAACGTGTCGGCCTGGCCGACCTCGTCGAACGCCATCACCACGACGGCCGCGCCGTGACGGCGGGCGATCCTGGCCTCGTGAATGAACTTGTCCTCGCCCTCCTTCATCGAGATCGAGTTGACGACCGGCTTGCCCTGCACGCATTTCAGGCCGGCCTCGATCACAGAGAATTTCGAGCTGTCGACCATCACGGGGACGCGGGCGATGTCGGGCTCGGCGGCGACGAGGTTGAGGAAGGTCACCATCGCGGCTTCCGAGTCCAGAAGACCTTCGTCCATGTTGACGTCGATGATCTGCGCGCCGTTCTCGACTTGGTCGCGCGCGACCTGCAACGCGGCGGTGTAGTCGCCGGCGGTGACCAGCTTGCGGAAGCGGGCGGAACCGGTGACGTTGGTGCGCTCGCCGACGTTCACGAAAGGAATGGCGTCGGTCAGGATGAACGGCTCGAGGCCGGAGAGCCGCAAGCGAGGTTCGATCTCCGGCACGATGCGCGGCTTGTGCGGCGCGACCGCAGCGGCAATCGCAGCGATATGGTCCGGCGTGGTGCCGCAGCAGCCGCCGACGATGTTGACCAAACCATCACGCGCGAACTCGCCGACCAGGCGGGCCATGTATTCCGGGGTCTCGTCATACTGGCCGAACTCGTTGGGAAGGCCGGCATTGGGATAGGCACAAACAAGCGTGTCGGCGACGCGGCCGATATCGGCGATATGGGCGCGAAGATCTTCCGCGCCGAGTGCGCAGTTGAAGCCGATGGTGACGGGCTTGGCGTGCTGTACCGAATGCCAGAACGCTTCCGGGAGCTGGCCGGACAGCAGGCGGCCGGACTTGTCGGTGATGGTGCCCGACACCATCACGGGCATGTCGATGCCGCGCTCCTCGGTGATCTCGGCGATCGCGTAGAGCGCCGCCTTGGCGTTCAGCGTATCGAAGATGGTCTCGACCAGCAGCAGATCGACGCCGCCGTCGAGCATGCCGTTGATCTGCTCGCCATAGGATTTGCGTAAGTCGTCGAACGTGACGGCGCGGTAGCCGGGATTGGAAACGTCGGGCGAGATCGAGGCGGTGCGGTTGGTCGGTCCGATGGCGCCGGCAACGAAGCGCGGCTTGCCGTCCTCGGCCTCGACGCGGCGTGCGGCGTTGCCGGCGAGGCGTGCGCCTTCGCGCGCCATCTCGTAGACGATGTCGCTGAGATCGTAGTCGGCCTGGGCAATCGAGGTCGTGGAGAAGGTGTTGGTGGCGACGATGTCGGCGCCGGCACGCAGATAGGCGGCGTGGATGTCCTCGATCGCCTGCGGCTGGGTCAGGATCAAGAGGTCGTTGTTGCCGCGCAAATCGCGATGGAAGGTCTTGAAGCGCTCGCCACGGAAGGCGGCCTCGTCGAACTGGAGGTTCTGGATCATCGTGCCCATGGCGCCGTCGAGCACGAGAATGCGCTCGCGCGCGGCGTTGAGCAGGGCGGTTCGCTTGGGAGAGGTGGATACGGTCATGGTGTCTTAAGCCGCCTTCTGCGCGCTCTTGGCGCGAATGCCGAGCAAATGGCTGATCGCGAACACGAGATCGGCGCGGTTCATGGTGTAGAAATGGAAGGTGTCGACGCCGTGCTTCGCGAGCTTCTGCACCTGGCCGGCGGCGACGGTGGCCGCCACCAGCTTGCGGGTCTCGGCGTCCTCGTCGAGCCCCTCGAACTTCGCGGCGAACCAGTCCGGCACGGAGGTGCCGGCGCGGGTGACGAAGGCTCGCGCCTGCTTGAAATTATGCATGGGCATGATGCCCGGCACGATCGGGATGTTGATCCCGCGCGCGCGCACGCGGTCGAGATAGCGGAAATAGAGGTCGTTATCGAAGAACACCTGCGTGATCGCGCGGGTCGCGCCCGCATCGACCTTGGCCTGCAGCGTGTCGATGTCATCGTCGAAGTCGCGCGCCTCGGGGTGCTTCTCAGGGTATGCCGAGACCGACACCTCGATATCGCCGTGGCGCTTCTTGATGCCGGCGACGAGATCGGCGGAGCTCTGATAGCCGTCGGGATGGCTGGAATAGGCCGTGCCGATGCCGCCCGCGGGATCGCCGCGCAAGGCCACGATGTGGCGGACGCCGACCTCGTGATAGCGGTCGACGATCTCGTCGATCTCCCCGCGCGAGGCGCCGACGCAGGTCAGATGCGCGGCCGGCAGCAGCGCGGTTTCTTTCAGGATGCGCGAAATGGTCGAGTGGGTGCGCTCACGGGTCGAGCCGCCGGCGCCATAGGTCACAGAGACGAATTTCGGGTCGAGCGGGGCCAGCCGGTTGATGGTGTCCCAGAGATTGCGCTCCATATCTTCCGTCTTGGGCGGAAAGAACTCGAACGAAATCGCAGGCCGCTTCAGGTGCCCGTCTTGCCCGTCGGTGTGGGCAGGCATCGTCGCGTCAGTCATGGGCACCACTCACTCCAAGGGCTCGCCGGGTCGTTGGCGGCCGGCGGTCAGGTCTAGATTGGGAGAGGTCAAGATAGGCCAAAGCGGTCGCACTCGACAGCCCATCAGAGATGGGAAATTGCCCACTTTCATTTATATAATAGAAAATTACCTGCAGACTCAGATAGACGTGGGATGAGAGCAGTCAGTTGAAAGCATAGATATTTCGGACACTTAATGGTGATGTGGGGCTATTTGGTGCGAGATCGTGTGGTGGGCAGTATGAAAATTGCAATATCGGCGTGACCTCTGTCCCAACGCCGCGGCGAAGTCGCGCGAGCCCGTGGCCTGCACGTCAGACCTGCGCGCCCTGCCATTGCCGCTGCGCCGCCCTCCGCTACGTTAGCGCGCCATGATCCCGCTCTCAGTCCTCGACCTCTCCGTCGTCACAACTGGCACAAAGCCCGCCGCGGCGCTGCGCAACAGCATCGACCTGGCGCGCCATGTCGACGGGCTCGGCTATGTCCGCTACTGGCTCGCCGAGCATCACAACCTCGCCTCGGTCGCGAGTCCAGCGCCCGACGTGATGATCGGGCAGATCGCGGCGGTGACGAAGCACATCCGCGTCGGCTCCGGCGGCGTGATGCTGCCCAATCACGCGCCGCTGGTCGTGGCCGAGCGCTTCAAGATGCTGGAGGCGTTGTTTCCCGGCCGCATCGATCTCGGCCTCGGTCGCGCCCCCGGCACCGACGGTGCCACGGCCTATGCGCTGCGCAGCCGGCTCGACCGTCGCGAAGGCGACGATTTCCTGGAGCGGCTGCACGAATTGATCCTGTGGCAGACCCGGGAATTCCCCTCGGGCCATCCCTACCACAACGTCGTCGCGATGCCCGACGATACGCCGTTGCCGCCGATCTGGCTGCTCGGCTCGAGCGATTATTCGTCGGAGCTCGCCGCGCAGGTCGGCATGGGCTTCGCATTCGCGCATCATTTTGCGTCCCACGATGCGATCGATGCGATGGTGCATTATCGCAATCGTTTTCAGCCCTCGGCCTGGAGCGCGAGCCCGCGCGCGATCCTCGCGGTCGCCGTCATCACGGCCGACACGGATGAGGAAGCCGAAGAGCTTGCGGCGTCTTTCGACCTCAATCGCCTGCGCCGCGATCGCGGCCAGTATCTTCCGTTGCCGAGCGTCGAAGAGGCGCTGGCCTATCCCTATACCGACTCGGAGCGCACCTCGATCCAGCGCAACCGCTCGCGCCTGTTCGTCGGCAGCCCCGCAACCGTGCAGAAGCGGCTCCAGCCGCTTATCGATGCGAGCAAGCCCGGCGAGTTGATGGTGATCACCGCTGTGTATGATCACGAGGCGCGAAAGAAATCCTATTCGCTGCTGGCGGAGGCGTTCGGTCTTAAGGCGGTCGGATAAAGCTCTCGCGCCTCTGCGCTTCGCAGCGTCTTGATCCCGGCTCGCGTTTCGCGCGTCCAGGACACGAAACTATTCCATCGTCGCGCGGAACGGGTGACCCGGATACACGCCGACGATGCGGAATTCGCGTGAGAAGAATTTCAGCTCCTCGATCGCGAAAGCGAGGCCCTTGTCCTCGGGGTGGCCGTCGACGTCGGCGTAAAACTGGGTGGCGAAGAAATTGCCGTCGACCATGTAGCTCTCGAGCTTGGTCATGTTGACGCCGTTGGTGGCAAAACCACCGAGCGCCTTGTAGAGCGCGGCCGGCAAATTGCGCACCCGAAACACAAAAGTCGTGACCAGCGGACCGGAGCCCTGTGCGGCCCATTTCGGTTCGCGCGCCAGCACCACGAAGCGCGTGGTGTTGTGGGCCTCGTCCTCGATGTCCTCAGCCAAAATGTCGAGGCCGTAAATCTTTGCGGCGAGACGCGAGGCGATCGCGGCGACGGACTTATCGTTACGCTCGGAAATGTCGCGGGCGCTGCCGGCCGTATCAGCGTGCACGATGGGCTTGATGCCGAGCTTGCGAATGATCCGCCGGCATTGGCCGAGCGCGTGCACGTGGCTCTCGACGCTCTTGATGTCTTCGAGCCTGGTCCCCTTCACCGCCATCAGCTGATGCCGGACCGGCAGAAACCACTCGCCGATGATGAAGAGGCCGGAGGCCGGAAGCAAATGATGGATGTCGGCGACGCGGCCTGCCACCGAATTCTCGATCGGGATCATGCCGAGATCGGCCTCGCCCGACGAGATCGCCGACAAGGCGTCCTCGAAGGTGGCGCAGGGCATCGGCTCGGCGTCGGGATAGGCCTCGACGATGGCGATGTGGGAATTGGCGCCAGGCTCGCCCTGGAATGCGATTTTCAGCTTGCTCATGCTCGGCCTTGTAACAGCGGCTCAGGATTTGGAAAGGATGCTGCGGGCGGTTTCCAGGTCCGCGGGCGTGTCGACCCCGCGGGGCACGGTATCGACAATGGTGAAGTCGATGCGCATTCCGGCCTCGAGCGCCCGGAGCTGCTCGAGCTTCTCCTGCAGTTCCAGCGGCGAGGGCGGAAGCCGGACGTAGCGCTCCAGCGCGGCGCGGCGATAGGCATAGAGACCGATATGGTGGTAACGCGGCCCGTCGCCGGTCGGCGCGGTTGCGCGGGTGAAATAAAGTGCGCGCATGCGTCTGCCCCCGAGCGAGGTCCCGATCGCCTTCACGACGCTCGGCGCGAGATCCTCCTCCTCGGTGTGAATTTGCGAAGCCAGCGTTGCGATATCCACGGCAGGGTCTTGCAGCGGCGGCAGCACCTCGCGGATATTGTCGATCGTGATGGTCGGGAAATCGCCCTGGAGATTGACCACGATCTCGGCCTTGCCGTCCGGATCGAGCTTCTGCATGGCCTCGTGGATGCGGTCGGAGCCGGAGGGGTGCTCCGGGCGGGTCATCACGGCCTCGCCGCCATGGGCGGTCACGACGGACGCGATCTCCGCGGTGTCGGTTGCGACCGCGACCCGGCCTATCCCGGCGGCCTCGGCGCGGCGCATCACGTGCACGATCATCGGCTGCCCCGCGATATCGGCGAGCGGCTTGCCGGGCAGGCGGGTCGCGGCCATGCGGGCCGGGATCAGCACCAGGATGCGAGGATCGGTCATCGGGTCAAGGGCCTGGAAACGGGGCGTTTTCCGCGCCGGGAAATGGGGTGGGGACGGGCGTGAAGCCCGCTCGCTTATACGGGTTGCCAGACCCCGGGCAAACCGATATCTCAATGGCAAAACTCGGGGAAACAATTAAGGAACGTTGATTCTTCGAGGCTCGTCCTGGCGGCCGCTTTGGGCCGCTCGATCCTTCTTGCGGTGTGGGGCCTGGCCGGAAATGGACTCTTTCGAACTGAACAAGATTCTCGGTGCCGTGCTCGGCACCTGTCTCCTTCTGCTGGTGACGAGCTTCACCGCGAATGCGCTGTTCTCGCCCAAGATGCCGGAAAAGCCGGGCTTCGAGATCGCCGTGAAGGAAGACGCCGGCCACGGCAAGGAAGGCGGCGCTGCCGCCGCGGCTGCCGAGCCGATCGAAAAGCTGCTCCAGACCGCCTCGGTCGAGAAGGGCGCCTCCGCCGCCAAAAAGTGCGGCGCCTGCCACACCTTCGAGAAGGGCGGCCCGAATCGCGTCGGTCCTAATCTCTATGGCGTCGTCGGCGAGAAGCGGGGCGAGGGCCGTGGCGGCTTCAACTTCTCGGCTGCCATGAAGGCCAAGGGCGGCACCTGGACGTTCGACGATCTCAACAAGTTCATCGCCAGCCCGAAGGGCTTCATCCCCGGCACCGCAATGGGCTTCGCCGGCATTCCCAAGGATTCCGAGCGTGCCGACGTCATTGCCTATCTGAATTCGCTCTCGGAGCATCCGCAGCCGCTGCCGACGGCCTCAAAGTAAAAGCCTCGAAACCCCATCTTGGACTATGCGGCCGGGCTGAAAAGCCTGGCCGTTTTTATATCCGGGCCTCGCGGTGACGTTATCAGGGCGTTTGGCCGCACTGGATGGAGCGGCCGGGCTTCCAAGATGAGGAAAAAGCAACATATTCCGTCGAAACCTCGCCTATATTGGGAACTTAAAGGAGTAGCCTCCTTCAAGACAGGAATGTGGATTTGGCCATTACCCGACGCGATCTCCTGCTCACCGGCACCGCTGCCGCAGCGCTCCCCGCCCTTGGTTCCGTAGGGGGCCTTCCCGTCGTCGGCGCGGCACACGCGCAATCCGCCAGTGAGCTGACCTGGCGACACGCGCTGTCGCTGTTCGGACAGGTCAAATACCCCGCCGACTTCAAGCGCTTCGACTACGTCAATCCGGAAGCGCCCAAAGGCGGCGTCGCACGCCAGATCGCCGTCGGCACATTCGACAATTTCAACATCGTCGTCTCCGGTGTGAAGGGGCAAGTCGCCGGTGCCGTGGCATTCATCTACGAATCCCTCACGACGGCCTCGCTCGACGAAGTCTCGACCGAATACGGCGCGCTGGCCGAGGCCGTCAGCCATCCGGATGATTTCTCCTCCGTGACTTACCGCTTGCGGCCGCAAGCCAACTGGCATGACGGCAAGCCTGTTACCGTGGACGACGTGATCTTCTCGCTCGATTCGTTCAAGAAGCACCACCCGATGTACTCGGCCTATTATAGCCATGTGGTGAAGGCCGAGAAGGTCGGTGAGCGCGAGGTGAAATTCGTGTTCGACGCACCGGGCAATCGCGAGCTGCCGCAGATTGTCGGGCAGCTCACGGTCCTGCCGAAGCATTGGTGGGAAGGAACGGACGCGCAGGGCCGGAAGCGCGATGTCTCCGCCACCACGCTCGAAGTGCCGCTGGGGTCGGGCCCCTACCGGGTCAAGGAATTCGTTGCCGGACGGTCGATCGCGCTGGAGCGCGTGAAGGATTATTGGGGGCGCGACCTCGCGGCCAATGTGGGCCGAAATAATTTCGACGAGCTGCGCTATGAGTATTTCCGCGACGCCACCGTGGCGATCGAGGCCTTCAAGGCCGATCAGGTCGATTGGCGCACCGAGAACAGCGCGAAGAACTGGGCGACGGCCTACGACTTCCCGGCCGTCACCGAAAAGCGCGTGATCCTCGAGGAGTTCGCCAATCGCAGCTCGGGCGTCATGCAGGCCTTCGTGCCGAACCTGCGCCGCGCCAAGTTCAAAGATGCGCGCGTGCGACGCGCGCTTAATTACGCGTTCGACTTCGAGGAGATGAACAAGCAGATCTTCTACGGCCAATACAAGCGCATCAGCAGTTATTTCGACGGCATCGATGAGCTGATGGCGACCGGGTTGCCGCAGGGCAAGGAGCTCGAGATCCTCCAGACGGTCCGCGCCGAGGTCCCGCCCGAAGTCTTCACGACGGCCTATACCAATCCAGTCGGCGGCAGTCCGGAAGCCGTGCGCGACAATCTGCGCGAGGCACTGCGCTTGTTCAAGGAAGCCGGCTACGAGGTGCGCGACCGCAAGCTGATCGACGTCAAGACCGGCGCTCAGTTCTCGCTTGAGCTGCTGAACTCGGATCCGAGCTTTGAGCGGATCACGCTGTTCTACAAGCCGTCGCTGGAACGGCTCGGCATTGCCGTCAGCGTGCGGACAGTGGATCCCACCCAGTATGAGAACAGGACGCGCGAGTGGGATTTCGACATCGTCACCAACTCCTGGGGCGAGTCGCAGTCGCCGGGCAACGAGCAGCGCGAATTCTGGTCATCGAAGACGGCCGACATCGCCGGTTCACGCAATATTACCGGCATCAAGAATCCGGCGGTCGACAAGCTGATTGAGCGGGTGATCTACGCCAAGGGTCGCGACGATCTCGTCGCGGCAACCAAGGCACTCGACCGCGTGCTGCTGTGGAATCACTACGTCGTGCCGCAGTGGACTTATACGAAGGTGCGCACCGCGCGCTGGGATCGCTTCGGTCGGCCGGCGGAATTGCCCAAATACGGTCAGTCCGGCTTTCCGTTCATCTGGTGGTACGACGCGGACAAGGCGGCGCGGATCGCAAAGAAGTCGTGAGGGGCATTTCTCGCATGACGCAGCTTTCACGCCGGCATGTGCTGGCCCTGGGTGTCGGTGGCGCGTTCAGCGCCGCCCGGCTCCGGGGCGCGACAGCGTCCGAGATGCCCGCCGAGGCCCACGGCATGTCGGCCTTCGGCGACCTCAAATATCCCGCCGATTTCCATCACTTCGACTACGTCAATGTCGACGCGCCGAAGGGCGGCACTTTTTCGCTGATCCCGTCGGTGCGCGCCTACAACCAGTCCTACCAGACCTTCAACTCGCTCAATGCCTTCATCCTCAAAGGCGACGGCGCGCAGGGCATGGATATGACCTTTGTGCCGCTGATGGTGCGAGCCAACGACGAACCGGACGGGATGTACGGGCTTGCCGCGAAATCTGTAAATATATCGGCGGACAGGCTGGTCTACCGCTTCACGATACGGCCCGAGGCGAAATTCCATGACGGCACCAAGCTCACCGCTCACGACGCGGCGTTTTCGCTGACGTCGCTGAAGGCCAAGGGGCACCCACTGATCATCGTGCAGATGCGCGACATGGTCACCGCGGAAGCGATCGACGAGGCGACGCTTGTCGTCACTTTTGCCAAGGGACGCGCGCGTGACGTGCCGCTCTATGTGGCGAGCCTGCCGATCTTCTCGAAAGCCTACTATGCCTCCCGTCCGTTCGACGAAACGTCTCTGGAGATCCCGTTGGGTTCGGGCCCGTACAAGGTCGGCAAGTTCGAGGTCAACCGCTACATCGAATACGAGCGCGTCAAGGATTGGTGGGCTGCCGATCTGCCCCCCTGTCGTGGTAGCTACAATTTCGACGTTGTGCGCTACGAATTCTACCGCGACCGCGATGTCGCCTTCGAAGGTTTCACCGGCAAGAACTATCTCTACCGCGAGGAGTTCACCTCTCGCCTCTGGGCGACGCGTTATGATTTTCCTGCCGTAAAGGATGGGCGCGTCAAGATGGAGGTCGTGCCCGACGACACGCCGTCCGGTGCACAAGGATGGTTCATCAACACGCGGCGCGACAAGTTCAGGGATCCTCGCGTGCGCGAGGCACTGATCGATGCCTTCGACTTCGAGTGGACCAACAAGACCATCATGTACGGTGCTTATGCCCGCACGGTGTCGCCATTCCAGAACTCGGACCTCATGGCCAGCGACGGGCCTCCTCCGCCGGAAGAGTTGAAGCTGCTGGAGCCGTTTCGCGGCCAGGTTCCCGACGAGGTGTTTGCCGCGCCGTTCACGCCGCCGGTCTCGGACGGCTCCGGGCAGGACCGCAGCCTGTTGCGCAAGGCGCAGCAATTACTGAGCGAGGCCGGCCTGCCGATCAAGGACGGCAAGCGGGTGCTGCCGAACGGTGAGATATTCAGGATCGAATTCCTGTTGGACGAGCCTTCATTCCAGCCGCACCATGGGCCCTACATCAAGAATCTCGCGACGCTCGGCATCGAAGCGAGCGTGCGCCTCGTCGATGCCGTGCAACACAAGGCGCGCCAGGAAGATTTCGACTTCGACATGACGATCCAACGCTTCAGCATGTCGGCTACGCCGGGCGATGCCATGCGCTCGTTCTTCTCGTCGCAGGTCGCGGCAACGAAGGGCTCGTACAATCTCGCGGGCGTCGCCAGTCCGGCCATTGATGCCATGATCGAGAAGATCATGGCGGCTGACACCCGCGAGGAATTGACCGTCGCCTGCCGCGCCTTCGATCGCCTGTTCCGTGCCGGCCGCTATTGGGTGCCGCAATGGTATAACAAGACGCACCGGCTTGCTTATTGGGACCAGTTCGGCCGCCCGCAGAAGCTGCCGCGTTATGCCAACGGCGTCGGCGCCCCCGATATCTGGTGGCATGATGGCGGCAAGGCCGCCAAGCTCGAGCAGGCGAAACAGCCATGAGCGCCTATATCGCCCGCCGTATCCTGCTGATGATCCCGACCTTGCTCGGGATCCTCTTCGTCTCCTTCATCGTCGTGCAGTTCGCGCCGGGCGGACCGGTCGAGCGCGTGATCGCGCAGCTCTCGGGCGCCGACACCGGCGGTACCTCGCGCATTTCGGGCGGCAGCGACTTTGCGCAGCGCGCCCCGGGGCAGTTAGGCGCTGGCGGCGACGCCATCAATTCGAAATATCGCGGCGCGCAAGGCCTCGATCCCGATTTTATCAAAAAGCTGGAAGTGCAGTTCGGCTTCGACAAGCCGGCCCCGGAGCGCTTCGCATTGATGGTGTGGAATTTCGCCCGCTTCGATTTCGGCAAGAGCTATTTCCGCGACGTCAGCGTTCTGCAGCTCGTCAAGGAGAAGTTGCCGGTCTCGATCTCGCTCGGCATCTGGCTGACGCTGCTCACCTACCTGATCTCGATTCCGCTCGGCATCCGCAAGGCAGTCAGGGACGGGACGCGCTTCGACACCTGGACCTCGAGCGTGCTCGTGCTCGGCTACGCTATACCCGGCTTCCTGTTCGCGATCCTCCTGATCATCCTGTTTGCCGGCGGTTCGTTCTTCAATTGGTTCCCGCTGCGCGGACTGACGTCAGACGGCTGGTCGCAGTTTCCGTGGTACTGGAAGATCATCGATTACTTCTGGCATTTGACGCTGCCGCTGATCGCCATGGGGCTCGGTGCGTTCACCACAATGACGTTCCTGACCAAGAACTCGTTTCTGGACGAGATCCGCAAGCAATACGTGATGACCGCGCGCGCGAAAGGCTGCAGCGAGAATCGGGTGCTCTATGGTCACGTCTTCCGCAACGCGATGCTGATCGTCATCGCTGGCTTTCCCAGCACCTTCATTCACGCCTTCTTCTCGGGCTCGCTTCTGATCGAGACCATCTTCTCGCTGGATGGGCTGGGACTGCTCAGCTTCGAGAGCGTTCTCAACCGCGACTACCCCGTCGTGTTCGGTACGCTCTTCATCTTTTCGCTCGTCGGCCTCGTGATCAACCTGATCTCTGACCTGACCTATATGTGGATCGATCCGCGGATCGATTTCGAGGCGCGGGAGGTCTGATGACACTGGCCGCCCCTACCACGCCGATCGAAACCACTGCGAAGTCGCCGCTCGGCGACGCCGTGCCGATGACGCGCAAACCGTTCGTGCCATCGCCACTCAACAGGCGCCGCTGGCAGAATTTCAAGGCGAACCGGCGCGGCTATTGGTCGTTCTGGATCTTCCTGATTCTGTTTGTGGTGTCGCTGTTCGCCGAACTGATCGCCAACGATCGGCCGTTCCTGATCAAATATGATGGCCACCTCTATTGGCCGTCCGTCGTCACCTATTCGGAAACCACTTTCGGCGGCGACTTCGAAACCGCAGCCGACTATCGCGATCCCTATTTGCAGAAGCTGATCAGGGACAAGGGCGGCAGCATCGTCTGGCCGCTGATCCGCTATTCCTACGACACCCACAATCTCGATCTGCCGACGCCGGCGCCGTCGAAGCCGACCTGGATGTTGACGGAAGCGCAGTGCAAGCCTGTGGTCGAGAAGAAGGGCCTCAAGAGCTGCCGCGATCTCGAATACAACTGGCTCGGCACCGACGATCAGGGCCGCGACGTGGTAGCGCGGCTGATCTACGGCTTCCGCATTTCGGTGCTGTTCGGCCTCTGCCTGACCATCGTCTCCTCCGTCGTCGGCATCGCGGCCGGCGCGGTGCAGGGCTATTTCGGCGGCTGGATCGACCTGTTGTTTCAGCGTTTCATCGAGATATGGACCGCGATCCCTTCGCTCTATCTGTTGCTAATCCTGTCGTCGGTGCTCGTACCCGGTTTCTTCGTGCTTCTCGGCATCCTGCTGTTGTTTTCCTGGGTGTCGCTGGTCGGACTCGTGCGCGCGGAATTTCTACGCGGGCGCAATTTCGAGTACATCCAGGCGGCGCGGGCGCTCGGCGTGTCGAACAAGGTCATCATGTTCCGGCATCTGTTGCCGAACGCGATGGTCGCGACCATGACGTTCCTGCCTTTCATCGTGTCGAGTTCGGTGATGACGCTGACGGCGCTCGATTTCCTCGGGTTCGGATTGCCGCCCGGCTCGCCGTCGCTCGGCGAGTTGCTGTCGCAGGGCAAGTCCAACGTGCAGGCGCCCTGGCTCGGTTTCTCCGGCTTCTTCTCGGTTGCGATCATGCTGTCGCTCTTGATCTTCATCGGCGAGGCCGTGCGCGACGCCTTCGATCCGCGCAAGACGTTCAGGTAGGCCAATGGACGCGATCAATCAGCCTTTGCTCAGCGTGCGCGAGCTCTCGGTTGCCTTCCACCAGGGCGGCGCCACCACGCTCGCGGTCGACAAGGTCTCGTTCCAGATCAGGCGCGGCGAGTGCGTGGCGCTGGTCGGCGAGTCCGGCTCCGGCAAGTCGGTCAGCGCGCTTTCGATCCTCAAACTCTTGCCCTATCCGAACGCCTCGCATCCCTCGGGCAGCATCCGCTTCAAGGGACAGGAACTGATCGACCGGTCGGAGCAGGAGATGCGGGAGATTCGCGGCAGCGACATCTCGATCATCTTCCAGGAGCCGATGACCTCGCTCAATCCACTGCACACGATCGAGGCGCAGATCGGCGAGATCATCCAGCTGCACAATCCGACCAGCAATGCCGAGGCGCGCAGGCGGACGCTGGAATTGCTGACGCAGGTCGGCATTCCCGAGCCCGAAACGCGGCTGAAGAGCTATCCGCACCAGCTCTCCGGCGGCCAGCGCCAGCGCGTGATGATCGCGATGGCGCTCGCCAACGAGCCGGACCTCCTGATCGCGGACGAGCCGACCACGGCGCTCGACGTCACCGTGCAGGCGCAGATCCTGACGCTGCTCGCAGAGATTCGCAGCCGGCTCGGCATGAGCCTGCTCTTCATCACCCACGATCTCGGCATCGTGCGCCGCATCGCCGACCAGGTCTGCGTCATGAAGGGCGGCGAGATCGTCGAGCAGGGGCCGGTTGAGCAGGTCTTCAAGAGCCCGAAGCATCCCTATACGCGCGACTTGCTCGCCGCGGAACCGAAGCCGGATCCGGCGCCGCCGCAGCCGGATGCGCCGGTGGTGATGTCGGCCGACGACCTCAAGGTCTGGTTCCCAATCAAGCGCGGGTTGATGCGCAAGACGGTCGGTCACATCAAGGCGGTCGACGGCGTCAGCATCGCCGTGCGCAAGGGCGAGACGCTCGGCGTCGTCGGCGAGTCCGGCTCGGGCAAGACCACGCTGGGGCTCGCATTGCTGCGGCTGATCTCCTCGAATGGACGCATTGTGTTCCTGGGAAAGGATATCCAGGGTCTCCGCTTCAAGGAGATGCGGCCGTTCCGGCGCGACATGCAGATCGTGTTCCAGGATCCGTTCGGCTCGCTCAGCCCGCGCATGTCGGTCGCCGACATCGTCGCCGAAGGCCTCACCGTGCATCAGCCGCAGCTCTCGCGCGGCGAGCGTGAGGAGCGCGTCGTCAAGGCGCTCGAGGACGTCGGACTGAAGCCGGATACCCGTCACCGTTATCCGCATGAATTCTCCGGCGGCCAGCGCCAGCGCATCAGCATCGCGCGGGCGGTGGTGCTGGAGCCGGATTTCGTCGTGCTGGACGAGCCGACCAGTGCGCTGGACATGCTGATTCAGGCGCAGATGGTCGATCTGCTGCGTGAATTGCAGCGCCGTCGCGATCTCACCTACATGTTCATCTCGCACGATCTGCGCGTCGTCGCCTCGCTCGCCAGCCATCTGATCGTGATGCGCGGCGGCAAGGTGGTCGAGGAAGGCCAGGCCGCCGAGCTCTTTAAGAACCCGAAGACGGATTACACGCGCGCGCTGTTTGCGGCGGCGTTCCGGCTGGAGACGGCGGGGAACGGGTCGGCGGCGACGTAGCGTCCGTCAGAGCCGCTTGATCGCGGTGACCTCGCTGCCGGCTTGCTTGATCCTTGCGATGGCCGGCTCGATTGGTTCGATCACCGTTGCCATGTGATGCGCATTTGCGTGAACCATTGTGCTGCCATCGCGGACGATGGCGACATGGCCCTTCCAGAAAATGAGATCGCCGCGCAGCAAGCTCCTCTGCTCATGCGGCTCCAGCGCGCGGCCGAGCCCGGCCTGCTGCATGTCGCTGTCGCGCGGGCAGCCGATCCCCGCCGATGTCAGCGAGACCTGGACGAGGCCGGAGCAATCGACGCCAAGGCTGCTCTTTCCACCCCAGAGATAGGGCGTGCCGACGAAACGCTCGGCGACTCCGACGAAATCCGGCTCGCGACGACCGAGCGGGACGAGATGAGCCTTCGGCAGATATTGTCCGTCGCGCGTCACGGCGAAGCTGCCGTTCTCGCTTGCAACCGCGATCTTCGATCCCATCACCAGCGTGTCTGCCGGCGGCAGCTTGATCGAGGGACCGGGGAAGGCAAAGGTTCGCAGCGCAACGACTATATGGGTCGGGGCAGCCGAGGGCTTCATCAGCGCTGCGTCCGGCAGCCAGCCGACATAGCCGTCACCCGAAAGCTGACCCCACGCCCAGCCTTCGCCGTTGCGGTCGTAGACCGTGACGCGCTCGCCGCGCAACGCTTGTGTCATCAGCATCGCGTTCGGCGACGGCTGCTCGCGCACGGGCGCGATCGCCTCGACTATCTCGAATTCCTCGCCCGTGACGAAGCGATCCGCCTGCACCTTGCCTTCGAGATACTTTGCGGCGAGGTCGCCGCGCGCGGGTGTCAGCCTTGGATCGGGGCTTGGATCGTATTTTGGATCGAGTCCTGGATCACGCATAGCGCTCGCTCAGCAATGCGTAGATCGCGCGCGCGGCCTGGCACTCGCCGCCCTCGGGGCGTGCGGGCTTCGCCGACGGCGTCCAGCCGTAGATGTCGACATGCAGCCAGCTCTTGGCCTGTTCGACGAAGCGCTGCAGGAACAGCGCACAGATGATCGAGCCGGCAAAGCCGCCGGACGGTGCGTTGGTGATGGTGGCCGTCTTAGAGTCCAGCCACGCATCGTAAGGCGGCCACAGCGGCATGCGCCACAACGGATCGTTCTCCTTCACCGCGCATCGTGCGACGTCGGCGGCAAGCGTCTCATCATTGGTGTAAAAGGGCGGTAAATCCGGCCCCAGCGCGACGCGTGCCGCTCCCGTCAGCGTGCCGAGATCGATCAGCAGGTCCGGCTTTTCCTCGTCCGCAAGCGCCAGCGCGTCGGCGAGCACCAGCCGCCCCTCCGCGTCCGTATTGCCGATCTCGACAGTGATGCCCTTGCGCGAGGTGAAGATGTCGAGCGGGCGGAAGGCATTCCCCGCCACCGCGTTCTCCACGGCCGGGATCAGCACGCGCAGCCGCACCTTCAGCTTCGCATCCATCACCATGCGCGCCAGAGCCAGCACGTTGGCGGCGCCCCCCATGTCCTTCTTCATGATCAGCATGCCGCTCGACGGCTTCAGGTCGAGCCCGCCGGTGTCGAAGCAGACGCCCTTGCCGACCAGCGTCACCTTGGGATGAGCCGGGTCGCCCCAACCGATGTCGATCAGCCGCGGCGCGCGGTCCGAGGCCATGCCGACGGCGTGGATCAGCGGAAAATTCGTCTTCAAGTCGTCACCGATGGTGCAGGCAAAGCTTGCGCCGAATTCGGCGGCGAGATCTTGCGCGGCTGCGGCCAGCTCCTCCGGCCCCATGTCGTTGGCCGGCGTGTTGATGAGGTCGCGCGCCAGCATTGCGGCGTCCGCCATGCGGTTGATCTCGGTCGCGTCGACGCCGTCGGGTGGCACGAGGCGGACCTCGGGGCGATCGGCCTTGCGGTACCGGGCGAAGCGGTAGCTGCCAAGCGCGAAGGCGAGCGCGGCGAGCCGTGCATCGTGCGGCGCATTGGCGAAGCGATAAATGCCTGGTGGCAGCAGGCCGGGCAGGGCGCCCGGTCGGAACAGGTCGCGCGATCTTGCACCTTCGTCCTCGAGCCCGAACAGCACTTGCGCGATCGCGCCATCGGGCGCGGGCAGCGCGAGATAGCCACCCGGCTTTGCGGTAAACGCGCTCGCAGTGGCAAACTGGCGTTGCGCCGCCGGTAGCCCCTCGGCGACCTGATCCCAGCTCGATTTGGTGACGAAGGTGATCGGGATGGCGGTAGGCGAGGTCTCAAAGACAGAAGGCATTGGCGGGTCCGGATCGTCAGATCGAGCGGGTCATACGAACGGACGAGATTTCGCAGAGTTTCGTCGCCGCCGCAATCAGCTTTGCTGCCATCGTTCAGCGATCCGCTACTCGCAGCAAGGGGGCCATGCTAGGTTCCGGCAACGGCCGTCGGGTGCGGAGATCTCCGGCGGCCGACGACAAAGCCGGCCGGGAGGAAATGCAATGGAATTTGTGTGGAGCGCGGTCACATTCATCGGCCAGGCGGTCGAGGCGATTTTTGGCTATGTCGAGCATCATCATTGGATATTCGCGTTCCTTGCCGGTGGTTACGTCTTCTATCTCCACGACCGCTCCGTTCACGCGCGGTTCGATTCGCTCGACAAGCGCGTTGACGAAATCCGCAAGCGGCTCGCCATCGAATATTGAGCTGATGAGCGAAACCATCATCGGGCGGAACCCGTATCTCATGCGGTTCACGCGAGCTGCCGCAGGGCTTTACTAGCGCTGGAGTTGTGGCATTATTGGCCGATATTTTAGATTGTATCGTGCGGTTGTGCACGCAGCGAGAGTCGATTCTTACCCTGGGTCATCACGGCCCGGTTGAGACCGGAGAGACCCCTTATCGTCGAAGGCATTTCTCTTATCGTTTAGGCGGCGCGGCATTTGCAAACAAGCGGCGCAAAATGGATAGATCGTTCGTCATCGTACAGATCTCCGACCTGCATCTGGACGGGTCGGGTCGGCTGCTTGCGACGATCGAGACGCTCAACGCCGCGATTCGCGAGAGGATGGCGGACTTCGCGGACATTCCCGATCGTATCCTGCTGATCACCGGCGATATCGTGGACGACCCGACGCCACCCGCGCTCGACGAAGCGCTCGCCGTCATTGCATCGTTCCGGCAGACCCGGCTGTTCACCGACATCCAGGCAATTGCCGGCAATCACGACGTCAAGCGACCGAGCCAGCGTGCAGGCCGCCACGACGTCTATGATTACCTGCACTTGCCGCGGACCTCGAAGAGCGTCTACTACCGTCAGGCCGGCCTCGATCTGGTGCTGCTGGATTCCAACCGCGCGAGCCTCACAACGCTCGCGAGCGGCAACGTCGACCAGAGCGCCTATAATGCCATGGTTTCGGCGTCCGCGCGGCTGAGCGTCGAACTCGCGGGGAGCCTCGGGTCGGGCGGCCGCGCCGATTATGCCGAGCCGGTGGAAAACCTCGTGCGCGTGCTGGCGCTGCACCATCATCCACTGCCGCAGGCGACCGGAGAAGGAAAGCGGTTTCTCGGCGTGCCCGACGAGCCGCTGATGTATCTCGCCGCGCCCGCGACCTTCCTCGAAGCGGCGACATCGCTCAACGTCGATCTGGTTCTGCACGGACACCGACATGTCGAAGGGCTGACGCGCTATTCGATTCCCGATCCGCGCGCCACGAGCGAGAGCGATGATGCATTCTGGCGCACGATCTACGTCTTGGCCTGTCCGTCATCGACCGGGCAGGCCGGTGACGACGCCGGCTTCAACGTCATCCATTTCGGCCCGATGTCCCACCCGATGTCCCATGGCGGCCGCATCGAGTATCGCTTTGCGATCGCCCGCTACTCACGTCCGCGCAAGGATGGTGCCTTCAGGCCGCTCGATTCCAACCTGCCGCACGGCGTCGTCAGGCTGCCGGCCGGGCGGGATTTTTCCCGAGATCCGGCCGTCCAGTCGGGCATCGAGATCGACGCATGCACGACGCTGAAGCGGGATCAGGTCGCAGCATTCGCCCGCCGGCTCCTGCTGCGCCGCGCCTTCTATGCCGACGGCGAGGTGGATTGGGCCGATTTGCTTCACGTCTATCTCGTCACCTCTCACGTCTGGGCCGATCTCGAAAGCAAGTCCTCGAGATCCGCACGCAAGCATGACGTCGACGCCGTGGCCGTGGTGACATCGCTGCTGCGTCGGTTGATCGAGCAATCCGCAAATGTGCTCGGCATCGACAGTTTTCAGCTCGACGAGCTCCGCGCGAGGCGTCTGATCAATCGTGACGATCTTCGGCGCGAACTGCCGTGGGTGGCGCGCCCGGGCATCGATGTGGAGATCGAGACGCGGCAACGCCTGCAATTGCTGCGGGACCTGAACGAGCAGGCGAAGGCGCTCGGCCTCGATGCGGATCTCGGCGGCGAGATGCCGCCGCAGGCCCGCAGTGACGGGCGCGGGCCGGGGGCATTAACCGGCCGTTAGGGTTAACAGTCTATTGCTGGCGCGTTCGGCTCGATCAATCGGCTCGAGAGTCAAAGCGTCATGCGTCAACGGTTCAGTCTTGACCGGCTCAGTCTTGCCCGGCTTCTTGCGTCCACCTCGCTGGTCGCGACGTTGGCCATGGGCCTCGGCGGCTGCACGGCGATGTCGAAACTCTCCGACGTCACGGGCTCGGTCGGGCCGCGGGCCGAAGCCGCTCCCACCGATCCCGCGCGCGCTGCCCAAGTCTATGGCGAGCGCTATCGTGCCAATCCCAAGGACGCCGACGCGGCGCTCGCCTACGGCCAGGCCCTGCGCGCCAACGGCCAGCGCGCCCAGGCCGCCGCCGTGCTCGAGCAGGCAACCATCGCCAATCCCGGCAACAAGGCGCTGATGGCGCAATACGGCCGCGCGCTCTCCGATAACGGCAATTTCCAGCAAGCCTTCGACGTGCTGACGAAGGCGCATTCGCCCGACAACCCGGATTGGCGCCTGCTCTCGGTGCAGGGGACCGCGCTCGATCAGATGGGCCGTCACGAAGAAGCGCGTTCCTATTATGCGAGCGCGCTCAAGATCGCGCCTGGCGATCCCGGCGTGCTCTCCAATCTCGGCCTGTCCTACATGCTGTCGAGAGACCTGCCGAAGGCCGAAGATGCGCTGCGGCAAGCCTATGCCTCGCCGCACGCAAGCGCGCGGGTGCGGCAGAATCTCGGTCTGGTCGTCGGTCTCCAGGGCCGCTTCGCCGAAGCCGAGACCATCGTGAAGGCGGACCTGCCGCCGGACCAGGCTGCGGCCAATGTCGCCTATCTCAAGGAAATGCTGACCCGCAGCGATATCAGGCGGGGTGCACCGAAGCGGACCCCGGTCGCCTCGCTCGGCCAGTCCGACTGATCAGACGTGATCTTCCAATCTTGATCGTCCAATCTTGAAGGCAGCCGCGGACCGTGCGCGGTCCGCGTCTAACGTCATTGCATCTCGGTGACCTTGATGCCGGTCGGTCCGAGAATGACGACGAACAGCACCGGCAGGAAGAACAGGATCATCGGCACCGTCAGCTTCGGCGGCAGTGCTGCGGCCTTTTTCTCGGCTTCGTTCATGCGCATGTCGCGGTTTTCCTGCGCCATCACCCGCAAGGAGTGGCCGAGCGGGGTGCCGTAACGCTCCGCCTGCTGGAGCGCGAGACATACCGACTTGACGCCCTCGAGTCCGGTGCGCCGCGCGAGGTTCTCGTAGGCGACCTTGCGATCCTGCAAATAGGACAGCTCGGCCGTGGTCAGGGTGAACTCCTCCGACAGCGCGATCGACTGGCCCACGATTTCGACCGCGACCTTCCGGAATGCCATCTCGACCGACATGCCGGACTCGATGCAGATCAGGAGCAGGTCGAGCGCGTCGGGAAAGGCACGCCTGATCGAGAGTTGACGCTTGGAGATCGCGTTCCTGAGGAACAACATCGGTGCCTGAAGTCCGAGATAGGCCGCACCCACGCAGATGCCGATCTTGATCGGCATCGATTGCTGCATATGCGCGATCAGGAACACGTAGACGATCGAACCGACGAACAGCACGATCGGGGCAACCAGGCGGGCAAACAGGAAGGTGATGTAGGGCGCCTGGCCTCGATAACCTGCCATGATGAGCTTGTCCCGCGCAGCTTCCTGCGCGAGCCATTTGGTCAGGTTGAAGTCGTCGACGACCTTCGAGACGAGCTGCTTCGGCGTTTGGCGCAGCGAGACTTTTTCACTCTTGTGGAGGCGCTCGCGCTCGCGCTGCCGGATGCGCTCACGTTCGTTCGCCACCGCCTTCATGCGCTTGGAAAGGCCTTCGCCGGCGAACAGCGGCATCACCAGTGTATAGACGGTGGCGCTGGCGGCAATGGCCGCCAGCAGCATCGTCATGAAGTGGACGTCGTGAAGTTTCGCAACGAGGAACTCTACCATAAGGCACCATCAGAAGTCGAAATTGATCATCTTCTTCATCACCATGATGCCAATCGACATCCAGACGACGCAGCCGACCAGCATGAGCTGGCCGGTGGGATGAGTCCAAAGAATCGAGATGTATCCCGGCGTCGTGAGGTAGACGAGGAACATCACGATCGGCGGCAGCGAGCCGATGATGCCGGCCGAGGCCTTGGCTTCCATCGACATCGCCTGGATCTTCTCCTTCATCTTCTTGCGGTCGCGCAGCACCCTGGAGAGGTTACCGAGTGCTTCGGAGAGGTTGCCGCCCGATTTCTGCTGGATCGAGATGACGATGCCGAAGAAATTGGCCTCGGGCAGTGGCATCCGATCATAGAGTCGCGTGCAGGCCTCGCCGAGCGGCATGCCGATCGCCTGCGTCTCGATGATGGACAGAAATTCGGAGCGCAGCGGCTCCGGCGCGTCGGCGGCGACGACCTTGATTGATTCGAACAGCGGCAGGCCCGCCTTGATGCCGCGGACGATGACGTCGACCGCGTCGGGCAGCGCCTTCAGGAATTTGGCTTCGCGGCGCTTCTTCAGGAAGCTCAGCGCCCAGCGGGGCAGACCGAAGCCGCCGGCAAAAGCGAGGCCGGCGGCACCGAGCAGGCCGCCCCCAATGAACAAGGCGAGCGCGAACAGCACGCCCGCCACGACGGCGGACACGATCCAGAATTTCTGCGGCGCCCAGTCGAGGCCGGCCTGCGACAGGCGAACACTTAGCGGTACGCTCTTCTCCTGCTGGCGCCGCGCCTCGAGATCCTTGAGCGAGGTTTCGACCTGCTCGCGGCGCGAGCGCTGCGTCTTCTCGGCCGCGCGGGCCGTGGGCGCCTCGGCGCGCGAGATCGAGGCGCGGCGGCTCTCGGCCTTCCGTTCCCCGGACAGCATTGGATAAAGGAAGACCCAGGCGATGCCCCCGACAGCGGCGGTGGCAAGGAAGGCGAGGGCAAGGACTTGCATGTTCACGGCTGCGTTGACCTGCTCACGTCGTGGGCGCCACTTCCGCGGCGTCGAGCGCCGCGGCAAGGCGCTTCTCTTCGCCGTAATAGCGGGCGCGTTCCCAGAACTTCGGGCGGCCGATTCCGGTAGACCGGTGCCGGCCGATGATCTTGCCGTTGGCGTCCTCGCCGACCATGTCGTAGAGGAAGACGTCCTGGGTGATGATGGTGTCGCCTTCCATGCCCATCACTTCGGTGATGTGGGTGATGCGGCGCGAACCGTCGCGCAGGCGCGCGGCCTGGACGATGACGTCGATCGAGGCGCAGATCATCTCGCGGATGGTGCGTGAAGGCAGGGAGAAGCCGCCCATCGTGATCATGGATTCGCAGCGCGATAGCGCCTCGCGCGGGTTGTTGGCGTGCAGCGTGCCCATCGAGCCGTCATGGCCGGTGTTCATGGCCTGGAGCAGGTCGAACGCCTCGGGTCCGCGGACTTCGCCGACGATGATGCGCTCGGGACGCATACGCAGGCAGTTGCGCACCAGCTCGCGCATGGTGACCTGGCCCTCGCCCTCGATGTTGGGCGGGCGGGTTTCCAATCGCACCACGTGCGGCTGCTGGAGCTGGAGTTCGGCGGCGTCTTCGCAGGTGATGACGCGCTCGTCGTGCTCAATGTAGTTGGTCAGGCAGTTGAGCAACGTGGTCTTGCCCGAGCCCGTACCGCCGGAGATCAGCACGTTGCAGCGGACGCGGCCGATGATCTGTAGGATTTCCGCGCCCTCCGGCGAGATTGCGCCGAACTTGACGAGCTGATCGAGCGTCAGCTTGTCCTTCTTGAATTTGCGGATGGTGAGCGTGGGGCCGTCGATCGACAGCGGGGGCACGATGGCGTTGACGCGGGAGCCGTCGGCCAGGCGCGCGTCGCAGATCGGCGAGGATTCGTCGACGCGCCGGCCGACCTGGCTGACGATACGCTGGCAGATGTTGAGGAGCTGCTGATTGTCGCGGAAGCGGATACCGGTGCGTTGGATCTTGCCGGCGACCTCGATGTAAACGGTGTCGGCGCCGTTAACCATGATGTCGGCGATGTCGTCGCGCGACAACAGCGGCTCCAGCGGACCGTAGCCGAGGACGTCATTGCAGATGTCGTCGAGCAGCTCTTCCTGCTCGGCGATCGACATCACGATGTTCTTGATCGCGATGATCTCGTTGACGATGTCCCGGATTTCCTCGCGCGCGGACTCCGAATCGAGCTTGGCGAGCTGGGCGAGGTCGATGGCCTCGATCAGCGCGCCGAAGATGGTCGCCTTGACCTCGTAATAATTGTCCGAGCGGCGGGCTTCCATGGTCGGCGCAGGCTTCGCCGGGGCAAGGGGCGGCGAGGAGACTGCCGGCGGCGGCGGCACGCGCGACACGGTCGGCGCCGAAGCCTGGGCAGGCTCTGGCGACACGGCACCGGGCTTTGGGGCCCGAGGGTCGGTGTCTGTTCCGCTACGCTTACCGAACACTTAAAAACTCCATGCGGCGACCTATTTTCCCCGCAACTTCTCAATCAGGGGTGAAAGCAGGGACGACTTTTGCTTCTTCGTTTCGCTTCGGCCGGTCAGGCGCTGGGCGATCTGAAGGAACATCTCGATCGACTTATGGTTGGCCGAGATCTCTGCGATCATCTGGCCGTTATTGGCTGCCGAGCCGAAGATCTGCGGCTCGAACGGGATCGAGACGACCGGCTGGCTCTCGATCGCCTTGGCGAACTCCGCCGCGGCGATTTCGGGCCGTTTCGGCACGCCGACCTGGTTCAGACAGTAGAGCGGCGGACGGTCGTTGGGGCGCGCGGCCTTCAGGAGATCGAATAGGTTCTTGGTGTTGCGCAAATTGGCGAGGTCGGGCGCCGCCACGATCAGGATGTCGTCCGCTCCGATCAGCGCGCGTTTGGTCCAGCCGGACCATTGGTGCGGAACGTCGAGCACGATGCAGGGCATGGTGGAGCGCAGCGTGTCGAACACG
This sequence comes from Bradyrhizobium sp. WSM4874, assembly GCF_055811835.1. Lineage (NCBI taxonomy): Bacteria > Pseudomonadati > Pseudomonadota > Alphaproteobacteria > Hyphomicrobiales > Nitrobacteraceae > Bradyrhizobium > Bradyrhizobium sp. WSM4874. The sequence continues at coordinate 63,554 of NZ_JBVVPR010000009.1, read as the reverse complement.
GCATCGAAGGCGTCGACGCCGAAATCATAGACCCGGTCGAGCGTCGCCGGCGCCGCCAGCAGGCTGAGGTGGTCAGTGCATTTCGACAGCAGGCGGTCGATGAAGGCGGTATCGACGCGATCGGGCGAGAACACGGCGTCGGCAATGCCCTGCGGCGGATCCTGGTTATAGTCGAGCCCGGCAGTGCCGAAGGCGAGGTCGAGGTCGGCGACGACCGCGTCCATCGCGAGATCGCGGGCGATCGCCCAGGCGACGTTGTGGGAGATGGTTGACGCGCCGACGCCGCCCTTGGCGCCGACCACGGCGATGATGCGGCCGACGGCCTTGGCTTCCGGCGCCGAGAACAGGTTGCAGATCGAGCGCACGACGTCGATCGCGCCGACCGGCGCAAGCACGTAGTCGCTGACGCCGCGGCGGACCAGCTCGCGGTAGAGCATGACGTCGTTGATGCGGCCGATCACGACCACGCGGGTGCCGGCGTCGCAGACGGTCGCGAGATGGTCGAGGCCGCCCAGGAGGTCGTTGCGGCCGTCGCTTTCGAGCACGATCACGTTCGGCGTGGGTGCCGAGCGATAGGCTTCGACCGCAGCCGCCATACCGCCCATCTGGATCTTCAAATGGGCCTTGCCGAGACGGCGGTCTTCGCCGGCCGACTGCACGGCGGCCGCCGTTTCCACGGTCTCGCAGAATGCCTGGACGGAAACGCGCGGCGCAGGCGCAATATGCTCCTCGACCGGCGGGAGCGATGCCTCGGTCTGCTCTTCTTGGGGCTGGCGAGCGTAGCTGATCATCTGCCGGTGTCGCTGAGTTTGGCCTTGTCGGCCTCGGGATAGGCGACCGCCGTCGGCATTCCCTTGCGATATTTTTCGAACGCGGCGGTGCGCCGCGCCGTGTAGGACGGCGTTTCGGGCCGCGGCTGCTCGAGATCCGAAGGATTGTCGACCATCGCCGCGAGGTTGCGCTGATAGGCGCAGCCGTAGTTGTAATAGTCCTTGTTCTCGAACCAGCGTTTGTTCTTCATCGAAGGTCCGATGTCTTCCGGCCACAGGCCGCAGGGACCCGCGACCGCGGCGATCTTGGAATAGGTGAGCCGGATCGGCGGCAGGAAGCGCCTGTCTTCCGGCTGGTAAGAGCGGGCGATGACGCCGCGCGGCGGAACGCCCGCCGCCGACAGCATTGCCTGGATTTCGCGCATCGTGTCCGCGACTGGACGCGCGTTGGGCGTGCCGGACGGCACGTCGATCCGGATCGCGCCGGTGCCTTCGTGCATCCAAGCCGACGCGACGCCCATCACGTCGGCACGCTGGGCGGCGGTCAAGCCGCCGCGGGCATGGCCGACGAAGACGACGATGGAGCGATTCTGCTCCTCGATCGCGATCGGATGGCGCTGCTTGTAGTCGTCGGGAATGGAGGCCGTGACCGCTTCGTCATGCTGGCAGCCGCCAAGGGCGAGCGCCATGCCGACGAGCGCGCCGCCGAGGTGGATGGCGCGTCTGCGAATCTGGGGTGGTTTAGTGATCTTCATGAAGTCCCCGTTCCGCCTCAGTCGGTGATGAAGCCGTAGGTGCCGCGGTAGTTCTTGGCCGGTTCGGTCCGGCCGGGCACGCCGTAGATGCGGTTGATGTTGCCGAGCAGTTCGGCCTGCGGATCCGCAGGCGCGGAGAAGCCATCATCCGGCCGCGACAGATCCTTTTGCGCAACTGCGCGAACGATGTAGGGCGTCACGATCACGACCAGCTCGGTCGCGTTGTTGACGAAGTCGCGGCTGCGGAACAGCGTGCCGAGGACCGGGAGCTGCATCAGGCCCGGCAGTCCGCTGACCGCTTGCTTGGTCTGCTGCTGGATCAGGCCGGCCATCGCCATCGCGCCGCCGGAGGGAATCTCCAGCGAGGTTTCTGCGCGGCGGGTCTTGATCGAGGGCACCGTGAGCGAGTTGACCGAGGTCGAGGTCACGGCCTGGGACAGCGTGATCGCGTTTTCGTTCGAGAGCTCGGACACCTCGGTCATCACCCGCAGGCTGATCTTGCCCTCGGTGAGAACGACGGGGGTGAAGTTGAGCGAGATGCCGAACTTCTTGAAGCTGATCTGGGTGGTACAAACGTGTGTGGTGGGGTCGCACGCATAGCCCGCAGGCACCGGAAATTCACCGCCGGCGATGAACGTTGCCGATTCACCGGAGATCGCGGTCAGGTTCGGTTCGGCCAGCGTCCGGATCACGCCCGCGGTCTCCATCGCACGCAGCGTGGCCTGCACCGACGGGGCGCCGCCGAACTTGGTGGTCAGGTTATTGCCGTCGACGAGGTTGTGGCCGAGAGCCGTGAACGGATTGGAGTTGCTGAAGCTGACGACCGAGGTGCCGTAGCTGAGGTTGGCGGTGAGGTCGATTCCGAGCTGCTTGATGATGCTGCGCTGCACTTCGGCGACGGTCACCTTGAGCATGACCTGGTCGCGGCCGCGGACCACGATCGAGTTCACGACCTTCTCCGGGCCGCCGGCGAGGCGCGCAGCGAGGTCGTTGGCCTGCTGGGCTTCGACAGGATTCGCGGCCGAACCGGTCAGGATAATGCCGTCCCCCAGCCCGTCGATCTGGATGTCTGAATTCGGCAGGACCTGCTTCAGCGCGGCCCGCACGCCGTTGAGGTCGCGCTTGACCGCGATGTCATAGGCCGCGATCTGCTGGCCGGCGGAATCGAAGAACACAATGTTGGTCTGGCCGATCGAGGCGCCGATGATGTAGGCGCGCTGCGCCGAGCGGACGACCGCATTGGCGATCTTGGGATCGGCGACAAGCACGTCCTTGATGTCGCGCGGAAGGTCGATCACGATCGACTTGCCTACGCCGAGCGAGAGAAATCGCGCGTTCATCTGGCCGTCGGCCGCAGCCTGGGCCACAGGGCGATAGTCGGCGGCGACCACTGGGGTCAGCACCGGGTTGAGCGCGAGCGCGACGGCGGCCGAAAACGACAGGGCGCGGACCACGGGGGTTCGCATCGTCGCCAACTTCGCCCTGCATTTCATATCGACAGTCCTCATCGTGCCTTCGCCGTCGAGCTTGGGATACCGTACCGAATGATCGAAACGCCATCGCGCTTCTGCGCGGAATCATCGAGCGTGATCTCGCTCAGCTTGACGTCGACGATGCTGCGCAGCGCCAGCGAGAGCGTGCCGCTCTGGCGTGCGGAGGAGAGCGTCGCGGTCTGCGCAGGATTGAGCTCGAGGGTGACGGTCTTGCCGACCACCGCGTTCTGCCCGTCCTTCTCCTTCGGCGCCTGGTCGATGGCCAGGACGCGGATATTGGCCAGGATGATCTCGGTCGTGATCACATCAGGAGCGCCGCTGGTCTGGTCAGGGTTCTTGAGACGGCGCGTCAGAAGCACGTCGACGCGGTCGTTGGGCAGGATGAAGCCGCCCGCGCCGGTCTCCGGCGAGATCTCGGTCGAGATCGCCCGCATACCGGTGGGCAGGATTGCCGCCATGAAGCCGGAGCCTTCGGCCTTGACCAGCTTCTGGTCGCGGATCGGCTCACCCTGGATGAACGGAGATCGTGCGATCGAGCCGGTGACCTGGGTTACTCCCTCGGGGCGCTCGTTGCGGCGGATGAAGGTGGCGCTGGCGGTCGCGGACGGCCATGTCTGCCATTGCACGTCTTCCGGCTTGACGGTCTGGCCGAGGCCGATGTCGTTCTTCGCGACCAGGACGTCGACGGTGGGAAGCTGCGCGATCGGAGCCGGAGGCGGTGCAGAATTGTCCGAGCCGCTCGCCAGATACGCGGCGACACCGCCAGCGCAGATGGCGACCGTCAGGACGACAATGCGTGCCCTATTCATACGCTTCACTTTCCAACAAACGCTGCGACGCTGACGCCGCCGTAATCGGCAGTTGACCAGCTATTCGTCAAAGCATGGTTAATGAGGCGTATCTAAATCGCCTTAACGCCGGGTTTACCCGATGCGTTCAGCGCAATGCGAGGTGAGCGAGGTCGATCGCCTTCACCCATTCGGTCTCCGGGTAGACCATCAGCGCACTCAGTGCGAGCGCGATGCCGTAGGGAATGCCGCTCTCCTTGGCGTGCAGTCGCGCGAGCCAGGCCTGGCCCGCGAGCCCGTATGGCAGCGGCCACTGCCGGAACTGGAGCAGGAGTAGCGTCAGCGCCCCGCCGAACAGCGAGGCGTAGAGCAGGAAATTCATCAGCTGCGCGAACCCGAACCAGAGTGCGACGGAGGCCGCAACCTTGGCATCGCCGCCGCCGACCCAGCCCATCGCAAAACAGGTGAAGGCCACGACCAGGACAAGCGCGCCGGCGCCGACATGGCTCAGCATCTCGTAAGGTGCCATGCCACCGGCGAGTGCGAGCGCGAAAAAGCCGGCGACCAGCGCCAGCGATACGCGGTTAGAGATCGTCATTGTGAAGAGATCGCTCGCGGCGGCAAACGCCATCAGGGCAGGGAAGAGCAGAAGGCGCGCAAGGTCGAGGATCATGGGCTGCGTCTTGAGGCCTGGGGTTTGCCGCGGAGCTGGCGTCGCCGGATTCTAGCCGGCAGTGCTAAACAAACCGAAAACGGCGGCGGCGGTCTCGAGGAGCGAAACCCGCCGAAAGCGTGCTCACCAGAGGAAGGCGATGCGTGCGGCGAGCGCGACCGTCGCAAGCAGCAGGGCAAGGCAGACCCAGTAGGCCGGCGAGCCGGTCTGCGCCGCCTCCGCCGCGTTGGCCGCGACCGCGGCATCGGTTCTGTACTTGCTCAACGCCACTGGAACTCGCCGTCTGAAAAACAAAGGCCCCGGAAGTCCGGGGCTTTTGCAGTCGTTCGTCGATCGCTTACTTCAGCGAGGTGCTGATCGAGGTGAACTTGGCGTTCAGCGTGGTGCCGAGATTGTTGACGACGGTGATGATGGCCAGCGCGATGCCGGCGGCGATCAGACCGTATTCGATGGCGGTGGCGCCGGATTCATCTTTCGCGAAACGCGCAATCAGGTTCTTCATGAACAAAACTCCATCTGGGGTGGGATCGCCTCGTTCGGCGTTGTGCTTGACGCAATAACCATGAGATCCGAGCTCTTTCGGGAGAGTTAATTCGATCGGGCAAACCCGCCTGCCGCTGGCCAGAGTGAATTTCGCCTTAAGGTGCGAGCTGCGATTCATTCCGGTTCCGGATGTGCAGCAAGCGCAGCACCGGCTTCACCGTCCCTTAAATTTGGGGGAGTACGCGTAGGCGGGACCTGCAATTCGCAAGAGAGGCGACAATGTCGAGCCTGCCCATGGAAATCGCCCTGATGCTCGGCGAGACCATCGCGAAGGTGATCCCCACGACCTTCGCGCTCGCGGTGGTCTTCACCGTGCTCGAGCATGTCTGGGCCTGCAATCCCGGTGTGCCCTGGTGGCGTAAGCGGGAGATCGTCACGGACATCTGCTACTGGTTTGTCGTTCCGGTGTTCGCGCGCGTCATGCGGATCAGCCTTCTGATCGTCGGCGCGAGCTTCGTCTTCAACATCCATGATGCCGACGGGCTCATCGCCTTCTACGACAATGGCCACGGCCCGCTGTCGCTATTGCCGCTCTGGGTTCAGGCCGTGCTGTTCCTGGTGCTGTCCGATTTCATGCTGTACTGGCTGCACCGGCTGTTTCACGGCGGAGGGTTCTGGAAGTACCACGCGATCCATCACTCCTCGGAGGAGATCAGCTGGATTTCTGCGGCCCGCTTCCATCCCGTCAATCTCGTGCTCGGTACGATCGCGGTCGATGTCGTGCTGCTGATGGCCGGCATTTCGCCGAACGCCATGGTCTGGCTCGCCCCGTTCACGACCTTCCATTCGGCCTTCGTGCACGCCAACCTGAACTGGACCTTCGGGCCGCTCAAATATGTGCTGGCGACGCCGGTGTTCCACCGCTGGCACCACACCTCGCTCGCAGAGGGCGGCGACACCAATTTTGCCGGCACGTTCCCGATCTGGGACGTGCTGTTCGGCACTTTCCGCATGCCCGAGGGGCAACTGCCGCAGGATTACGGCAAGGATGAAGCCACCATGCCGAAGGAAATCGGAGGGCAGCTTGCCTATCCGTTCCGTCGCTAGGTTCTCAAGGGCCGCGAAACGCCAGTCCGTTCAAACAATAGTCGGCGAATTTGCGGAACGTTCACGAATTGAGGGCAGGTTAGCCGGGTCGGGCACCGGCTCGGCTGTTATCTGATCGCTTCTGCCGGTTTGTCACGTCCCGGGGGTAAGAGTATGCGTAAACAACTTCTGCGCCGTCATGCGCGCGTGTGTCTTCTGGTTGCGGCCGCGGTGCTGGCGTCGCCGGCTACCGTCGTTGCCGAGTCCGCCGATACCATCGCCGTCAATGTCGACCAGGCCAAGCTGGTGCGGCTGCCTGGCAAGGTGGCAACCATCGTGGTCGGCAATCCCCTGATCGCCGACGTCACGCTCCAGCCCGGCGGCATGATCGTCGTCACCGGAAAGGGCTATGGCGCCACCAATTTCATCGCGCTCGACCGGGGCGGCGAGATCCTGGTCGACCGCCAGATCCAGGTCGAAGGTCCGAGCGATCGGCTCGTGACCGTCTATCGCGGGATCGACCGGGAGTCCTACAGCTGCGCGCCGCTTTGCCAGCGCCGCGTGACGCTCGGCGACAGCGACACCTACTTCAACAGCGCGATGAGCCAGGCCGGTTCGTTGAGCGGCTCGGCCAGCGGCAGTGCCGGTGCGGGCGCCAAGACGAACTGAGCAAGACGAACTGAGCAAGACGAACTAAGCAAGACAACCAGCGAGTTTGATTGGCGGGTTTGCCGGGGCAAGGATCGTCCCCGCCCGACGCACGCGCGCGAGTTTCTCTCTCCGTGCCCTCGTCTCCATGCCCTGGTCGTTCGCGGTTAACCGGCCCTTAACGGCCCGGGCCGCCCCGTGCGGATCGCCTGAAACACTTAAACAATCAGTTTCCGCTACTGAACATGGCAGATCATTGCTGCTGCCGCTGGGGAATTTGATGCCTTCGCCTGCACCTACGAGGTTTACGCTCCTCGCCACGCTGCGCCGGTTTCGCGGCAGCCGCCGCGGCTCCGCAGCCGTCGAGTTCGCGCTGGTCGCACCGATGTTCTTCGCACTGCTGTTCGCCGTCATCGAGACGGCGCTGATGTTCTTGGCGAGCCAGGTGCTCGAGAGTGTCTCGCAGAATTCTGCGCGCGCGTTGCTGACCGGGCAGGCGCAGGCGCAATCCGGCTCGCTGGCGGCCTGCGCGGTGTCCGGCGTGAGCAAGCCCTGCACGCAAACGACGTTCAAGGCTTACGTCTGCAGCCAGATCCCGGCGCTGTTTGATTGCAGCAAACTCTATGTCGACGTCGTGAGTACAAATTCCTTCGGCGCGCTAAGCCTCACCAACTATGGCAATTCCTGCAGCTTCAACCCGACCGGCGTGCAGTACGTTGCCGGGAGCGGCGGCCAGGTCGTCGTGGTGCGGCTGTTCTATCAGTGGCCGCTCTTCGTCACCGGCCTTGGCTTCAACATGGGCTGCAGCAACAAGCGGCTGCTGGTGGCGACCGCGGCCTTCAAGAATGAACCCTTTTGAGACAGATGGATCCGAGCGCACCGATGCAGGCGATTGCGAATATCTGGAGGAATGCCCGTAGCTCCGTGCGCGACTTCGTCGCCGACAGGCGTGCGATCGCGGCGACCGAGTTCGCGGTCATCGTGCCGCTAATGCTGGTGATGTTCTTCGGCACCGTCGAATTTTCGTCGGCCGTGGCGATCAATCGCAAAGTCACAATGATTGCACGGACTCTGTCCGATTTGACGTCGCAGTCAACATCGGTCGACAATGGCGACCTGCAGGACACGTTCACCGCAAGCATATCGATGATCATGCCTTACGACGCTACGCTTGTGAACGGCACGGTGGTTCAGATCAAAATCGATTCAAGCAGTGTCGCCAAGATTCAATGGAGCAAGTCCGCCACCATTGCGAACGGTGCGACGCAGGCCACGCTGACGGCTCCGCCCCCGGCTCTGGCTCAGGGTACCACGGTCACCTCGATGATTCCGCCGACGCTCTTGATCCCGTCGACCTACCTCATTTTCAGCCAGGCGAGCTACGTGTACACGCCTTCCGTCAAGTTCGTCCTGAAGTCGGGCATCACGCTGAGCGATGTCTCCTACACGCGGCCGCGCCAGGTCACCTGCGTTCCTTACACCGGCGTAGTGTCGCCGTGCTGAAATACGAGAGCAGATCCTGGATTGAAAAAAGGCCGGGCGTCGCGTCCGGCCTTTTCCTTGATTTGTTCGCTCGAGCCGATCGGGGCCCGTAAGCGGTAGGCTCAACCGGCGGAGCGGAGATTGTCCGCTGCCGACTTGCCGGAACGGCGGTCGGCCACGATCTCGTAGGAGATCTTCTGACCTTCGCGCAGCGTGCCGAGGCCTGCACGCTCCACAGCGCTGATGTGGACGAACACGTCCTGGCCGCCATCGTCGGGCTGGATGAAGCCGAAGCCTTTGGTCGCGTTAAACCACTTCACGGTTCCCATGCTCATGGGGGTAGTCCCTTCTCAGATAACACAATGTCAGAGCCCGCTTGCGCGGACAGGTTAGATCGAATTTTTGGAAGGGTCGTCAGCGTGTCTGAACCGGCTGTACCGGTGGATGCTAATGTCGTCCGGCCGAAAATCGATTAATTCATTTTATTGGAAACAGAGTCCCAAAACAATGCTGACGTGCACGATTTTTTGATCCGCCGTGATGGTCACGGCGGATCAGCATACAGGTCGGAATTTCAGGTCCGCGCTCGCGCGCTGGGCCCCGACTAGCGTCTGCGGAACTGGCCGCCGCGCTGTCCGGGACGCGGAGGTCCGCCCATCCCGCTCGGACGTTCGTCCTTGTGGCGGAAAATCAGCCGGCCCTTTTCGAGGTCATAGGGCGACATCTCCACCGTCACGCGGTCGCCCGCCAGAGTCTTGATGCGGTTCTTCTTCATCTTGCCGGCGGTGTAGGCGACGATCTCGTGTCCGGCGTCGAGTTGCACGCGGTAGCGCGCGTCGGGGAGGATTTCGGTGACCAGTCCTTCGAACTGGATCAGCTCTTCCTTAGCCATGAATTTCTCCAGGTCGTGGACGGCTAGTGCGAATGGGGTTTGCGGTTCGGTTGGCCGTTCGGCCGACTCTCGCGGCGCAAAAAGGCAACGCCTTGTATCCCATCAGACGCCCCGGCGCTATGCGCGGAACGCTGTTCCGGACGGCCGTTTGGCGAAGAATGCGCCTTGCCGCCGGCGTGGTCGCGACGAGGAGCCTTCGAAGCCTTCGGGCCACTCCCGGGCCGTGCGTCAGCACGCCTGGCGTCGCCATGCCGTCCCTCGCCGGGCCTTCCGTCGCCCTGCTTGGCGGCACTGTGGTGTCGCCCGTCCGCATGCCTTTCGTCGGCACGGCGACCGTCACCGTGGCGTCCCTCACCATGCCTTGCGCCTTGCGGACGCTGGCCCGGGCGGCTCGGCCGACCCTGTCGTTGCTGCTGCGGGGGCGGGCCCGCATCGCGGCGGCCGGCGTCGGTACGGCGATCCTCACGCGGCAGCGCCACCTTGATCAGCCGCTCGATGTCGCGGAGATAGCTGAGCTCCTCGCCGCCCGCGACCAGCGAGATCGCGGTGCCCTCGGCACCCGCGCGCGCGGTGCGGCCGATGCGATGCACATAGGTCTCCGGCACGTTGGGCAGGTCGAAATTGATGACGTGGGTGATGCCGTCGACATCGATGCCGCGGGCGGCGATATCGGTGGCGACGAGCGTGCGGATCTCGCCGGTGCGGAACAGCGCGAGTGTCCGTTCGCGGTGGTTCTGCGACTTGTTGCCATGGATGGCGCTGGCGGGAATGCCGGCCTTCTCGAGCGTCTTCACCACCTTATCCGCGCCGTGCTTGGTGCGGGTGAAAACCAATGCGCGGTTGACCTGCTCCTGTTTCAACAGCTGGGCGAGGAACGCCGGCTTCGCGGAGAAGTCGACCTGGATGATGCGCTGCTGGATGCGCTCCACGGTCGAGGAGACCGGGGTCACCGCGACGCGGGCGGGGTCGCGCAGCATGGCGTCGGCCAGCTCGGCGATGTCCTTCGGCATGGTGGCCGAGAAGAACAGCGTCTGCCGCTTGATCGGCAGCTTGGCGACGATTTTGCGGATGTCGTTGATGAAGCCCATGTCTAGCATGCGGTCGGCCTCGTCGAGCACGAGGAACTCGACGCTTCCAAGCTTCAGTCCGTTGCTCTGCACGAGGTCGAGCAAACGGCCGGGGGTGGCGACCAGCACCTCGACGCCCTGCATCAGCGAGCGGACCTGACGGCCCATCGGCACGCCACCGATGGCGAGCGTCGAAGACAGGCGGATGTGGCGGCCATAGGCGTTGAAACTGTCGAGGATCTGGCCGGACAGTTCGCGGGTCGGCGACAGCACCAGGACGCGGGCCGTCTTCGGCTGCGGCTTGATGCGATTCTCGAGCAGGCGGTGCAGGATCGGCAGCGCGAAGGACGCAGTCTTGCCGGTTCCGGTCTGGGCGATGCCGACGACGTCGCGGCCGGTCAGCGCGGTCGGAATCGTCTGGGCCTGGATGGGGGTGGGGGTGACGTAGTTCTCTTCGGTGAGAGCACGCGCGATGGGTTCGGCGAGGCCGAAATCCTGAAACGAAGTCAAAAGATGGGTTCTTTCCATGTCAAAAGCGGGCGCCCGGCGCATTCAGCGCGGCGCGCGCAAAAGGGTGTCGAGAGGGACACCTGCGTGTTTGGGGTGTCGGATGGCTTGATGGGATGGGGCAAGCCAGACGCCCGCAAGGGCTTAAGAACACGCGGCTCGCAACGGTCTCCTGATTCGCAGGAGGCCTCGGCTCCCATATGGAACATTGAGGCGGCGCTTTCAAGGCACACCCCACACAAACGGCGATCGCGGCGCAGAAATAGTTATGCCGGAAATTTAGCCAGAGCGAGAAATTTGCTTAGAAATTAACCTGCCTGCCGCATTCGCATACATTTGAATTGCTCAAAGTTTAGGCGGCTTGGCCATGGCGGCCCTTCGTTTTATCTAAATTTTTTCAGCGGAATCAATGCGTTAATAGGTGTCTAATCCATGGCACGGTTCTTGCGAATCCGTTAATCGCAGGCGGCCGTTGGGGCCGTTTCGCAGCGTTTTTCACGTCTGCGTCAGGGAGATGAGACACTCATGCAAAGCAAATCCACTCACGATATAGCGGCGCCATTTAGCCGCCGTGGCGTTCTCGCCGCGACCGCCGGACTGATGCTTGGTCTGGCTTCCATTTCTGGTGCGAAAGCCGCGGACGACACCATCAAGGTCGGCGTGCTTCATTCCCTCTCCGGCACCATGGCCATCAGCGAAACCACGCTGAAGGACACCATCCTCTTCCTGATCGACGAGCAGAACAAGAAGGGCGGCGTCAACGGCAAGAAGCTCGAAGCCGTCGTGGTCGATCCCGCTTCGAATTGGCCGCTGTTCGCCGAGAAGGCGCGCGAGCTGATCACCAAGGACAAGGTCTCGGTCGTGTTCGGCTGCTGGACCTCGGTGTCGCGCAAGTCGGTGCTCCCGGTGTTCAAGGAGCTGAACAGCATCCTGTTCTACCCCGTGCAGTACGAGGGCGAGGAGAGCGAGCGCAACGTGTTCTACACCGGTGCCGCGCCGAACCAGCAGGCGATCCCCGCCGTCGACTATCTGATGAAGGACGAGAAGGTGAAGCGCTGGGTGCTCGCGGGCACCGACTACGTCTATCCGCGCACCACCAACAAGATCCTGGAAGCCTATCTGAAGTCCAAGGGTGTCGCCCAGGAAGACATCATGATCAACTACACGCCGTTCGGTCATTCCGACTGGCAGACGATCGTGGCCGACATCAAGAAGTTCGGCTCGGCCGGCAAGAAGACCGCGGTGGTCTCGACCATCAACGGCGACGCCAACGTTCCCTTCTATAAGGAGCTCGGCAACCAGGGCATCAAGGCGAAGGACATCCCGGTCGTCGCGTTCTCGGTGGGTGAGGAAGAACTCGCCGGCATCGACACCAAGCCGCTGCTCGGCCATCTCGCCGCCTGGAACTACTTCCAGTCGATCAAGTCGCCGGAGAACGAGAAGTTCATCAAGGCGTGGCAGACCTACACCAAGAATCCGAAGCGCGTGACCAACGATCCGATGGAAGCTCACGTGATCGGCTTCGACATGTGGGTCAAGGCGGTCGAGAAGGTGAAGTCGACCGATCCGGACAAGGTGATCGATGCGCTCCCGGGCATCGAAGCCAAGAACCTGACCGGCGGCACCTCCAAGATGCTTCCCAACCATCACATCACCAAGCCGGTGTTCATTGGCGAAATTAAAGCCAACGGCCAGTTCGACGTGGTGTGGAAGACCCCGGGTCTTGTCGCGGGCGACGCCTGGTCGAAGGAGCTCGACGGCTCCAAGGACCTGGTCGGCGACTGGGTTGGCAAGAAGTGCGGTAACTTCAACACCAAGACCAACAAGTGTCTCGGTTCGGGCTCCTGATCCGGATCTGACGCTCCATTGCACGATCGGAGAAGGCGGCGATCCCGCCGCCTTCTCCACCCTTTTCTGCCGGGGTCTTTCACAGTGCCAGCCAATTTGTCCGCCCGCCTCTGTTCGCTCCTGCTCTCGTTATTCCTGATCGCGTTCGCACTGCCGGCCTTCGCCGGCCCGTTCGAGGATGCGGTCGCCAAATTCGCCAACGATGATTATTCCGACACGGAAGAGGCGATCGGCGTCGTCGCGAGCAGCGGCAATACGCTGGCCTTTCCGATCATCAGCGCGCTCCAGGACGGCCGGCTCATGGCCGATCCCGATAGCAAGAAGGTTTACGTCACCGGCGCGGACGGCAAGTCGATTGATGCCGCGACCGGTCAGGCCGTGGCCAGCATACCCGACAGTGCAAGCGCGGTCCGCCTCAACAACCGCCTGCGCCGCAGCGTCGATGCCGCGATCGGGAGCCTGACGCTGCAGTCACCGGACATCGGAGCGCGGCTCCAGGCCGCGCAATCCGTCTTCAAGTCGCATGAGGAGACGTCGCTCGAAGCCGTCGATGGCGCGCTCGCCAAGGAAACCAACCGATCCGTCAAGGCTGCGCTCGGCGACGCCCGTGCGGCGATCTTGTTGTTCAAGCCTGACGCCACCGAGGTCGAGAAGCTCGAAGCTGTTGCCACCATCAAGGCGCGCGGCGACCAGGAGGCGATGGCGCTGCTCACCGGCATGGGCGACCAGCCGGCGTCGGTGACCAAGGCTGCCGCGAGCGCAATCGGCTCGATCCAGAGTTCGCTCGCGGTCTGGTCGATGGTGCAGAATGCCTGGTACGGCCTCTCGCTCGGTTCGGTGCTGCTGCTTGCCGCGATCGGGCTGGCCATCACTTTCGGCGTGATGGGCGTCATCAACATGGCCCATGGCGAGATGGTGATGATCGGGGCCTACACCACCTTCGTGGTGCAGGAGGTGATCCGCACCCGCTATCCCGGGCTGTTCGATTACTCGCTGCTGATCGCGGTGCCGCTCGCCTTCCTGGTGGCGGGCGCGCTCGGCGTCGTGATCGAGCGCAGCATCATCCGCTTTCTCTATGGCCGTCCGCTGGAGACGCTGCTCGCGACCTGGGGCCTGTCGCTGGTGCTGCAGCAGGCGGTGCGCACCATGTTCGGTCCGACCAACCGCGAGGTCGGCAACCCCTCCTGGATGAGCGGTGCGTTCGAACTCGGACAGATCACGATTACCTATAACCGGCTCTGGATTCTTGTCTTCACGCTCGCGGTGTTCGCGATCCTGCTTGCGATGCTGCGCTACACGGCACTCGGGCTCGAAATGCGCGCAGTGACGCAGAACCGCCGCATGGCGGCCTCGATGGGCATCGCGACTTCGCGTGTCGACGCACTGACCTTCGGCCTCGGCTCGGGCATCGCCGGCATCGCCGGCGTAGCGCTGTCGCAGATCGACAATGTCAGTCCCAATCTCGGCCAGAGCTACATCATCGACAGCTTCATGGTGGTGGTGTTCGGCGGCGTCGGCAATCTCTGGGGCACGCTGGTCGGCGCCTTCACGCTCGGCATCGCCAACAAATTCCTGGAGCCGGTCGCCGGCGCCGTGCTCGGCAAGATCGCCATCCTCGTTCTCATCATCCTGTTCATTCAAAAGCGGCCGCGCGGCCTGTTCGCGCTCAAGGGCCGTGCGGTGGAAGCATGACCCCTCACATGCTGACGCGATCGCTGGACCGCGGCGCGACGATCTTCCTTGCCGTCGTCGTGGCCTGCGGCATCCTCATCCCGCTCTCCAACCTGCTGCTGCCCGCGGGCTCATTCCTGCAAGTACCGACCTATCTCGTCGCGCTCTGGGGCAAATATGTCTGCTACGCCATCCTGGCACTCTCGATCGACCTGATCTGGGGCTATTGCGGCATCCTCTCGCTCGGCCACGGCGCCTTCTTCGCGCTCGGCGGCTACGCGATGGGCATGTATCTGATGCGGCAGATCGGCAGCCGCGGCGTCTACGGCAACCCGATCCTGCCGGACTTCATGGTGTTCCTGAACTATTCGAAGCTGCCCTGGTACTGGTACGGCTTCGACATGTTCTGGTTTGCCGCGCTGATGGTGCTGATCGTGCCGGGGCTGCTGGCCTTTTGCTTCGGCTGGCTCGCCTTCCGATCCCGCGTCACGGGCGTGTATCTGTCGATCATCACGCAGGCGATGACCTATGCACTGCTGCTCGCCTTCTTCCGCAATGATTTCGGCTTCGGCGGCAACAACGGCATGACCGACTTCAAGGACATTTTGGGCTTCAACGTGCAGGCCGAGGGCACGCGTGCTGCGCTGTTCGCGCTGAGCTGCCTGGCGCTGATCGCCGGTTTCCTGATCTGCCGCGCCATCGTCTCGTCCAAGCTCGGCAAGGTGCTGATCGCCGTGCGTGATGCGGAATCGCGCACGCGCTTCCTCGGCTACCGCGTCGAATCCTACAAGCTGTTCGTGTTCACGGTGTCGGCCTGCATGGCTGGCGTCGCCGGCGCGCTCTATGTGCCGCAGGTCGGCATCATCAACCCGAGCGAATTCGCTCCGGGCAATTCGATCGAGGCGGTGATCTGGGTTGCGGTCGGCGGCCGCGGTACGCTGGTCGGCGCTGCACTCGGCGCCGTCGTCGTCAACTACGCAAAGACGTTCTTCACCTCCGGCATGCTTGCGCCCTATTGGCTGTTCATGCTGGGCGCCATGTTCATCCTGGTGACGCTGCTGCTGCCCAAGGGTATCGTCGGCACTTTCAACGCCTGGTGGGACTCGTCGAAGGAAAGGCGCCTCGCGGAGAAAACAACGAGCGCCGCGGCCGAAGACGGCGTCACCGAACCCAAAATGGCGGAGGAAGCGCAATGAACGTCATGGACACTCGCGCGACCTCCGCAATGCTCTATCTCGACGGCGTGCACGTCTCGTTCGACGGCTTCCACGCCATCAACAACCTCTCGCTGACGCTCGAGCCCGGCGAGATGCGCGCCATCATCGGCCCGAACGGCGCCGGCAAGACCACGATGATGGACATCATCACCGGCAAGACCAAGCCTGACGAAGGCACGGTGCTGTTCGACGGCGTCACCGATCTGACGCGGCTGGACGAAACCCGTATCGCCGAGCTCGGCATCGGCCGTAAATTCCAGAAGCCGACCGTGTTCGAGAGCCAGACCGTGCAGGACAACCTGTTGCTCGCGCTCAATGTCGACCACAGCGTCAAGGGCACGCTGTTCTGGCGCGGCAGCCGGGCGGAATCCGAACAGATCGACAAGGTGCTGGAGACGATCCGCCTCACAGATGCCCGCAGCCGTCTCGCCGGCAGCCTCAGCCACGGCCAGAAGCAGTGGCTCGAGATCGGAATGCTGCTGGCCCAGGATCCGAAACTGCTTCTCGTCGACGAGCCCGTCGCCGGGATGACCGACGTCGAGACGCATCTCACCGCCGAGCTGCTCAAGCAAATCAACAAGACCCACACCGTGATGGTGGTCGAACACGATATGACGTTCGTGCGCGAGCTCGGCGTCAAGGTCACTTGCCTGCACGAGGGTACCGTGCTCGCGGAAGGCACCATCGACCAGGTCTCGTCCAACGAGCGGGTCATCGAAGTCTATCTGGGGCGCTGAGCGATGCTTGAGGTCAAGGACATCAACCTGTTCTACGGCGCGGCGCAGGCGCTGCGCGGCGTCTCGATCGCGGCCGAGCCCGGCAAGGTCACTTGCGTGCTCGGGCGCAACGGCGTCGGCAAGACGTCGCTCCTGCGCGCCATGGTCGGGCAGTACCCGATCTCGTCGGGCGCGATCGTCCTCGACGGCAGCGATATCACGGGCCTGAAGCCCTATGAGCGTGCGCGCAAGGGCATCGGCTTCGTGCCGCAAGGCCGCGAAATCTTTCCGCTTCTGACAGTCGAGGAAAACCTCAAGACCGGCTTCGGCCCGCTCAGGCGCGAGGACAAGCACATTCCGGACGACGTGTACTCGCTATTCCCGGTGCTGCAATCCATGCTCGGCCGGCGCGGCGGCGATCTCTCCGGCGGCCAGCAGCAACAGCTCGCGATCGGGCGCGCGCTCGTGATGCGGCCAAAGCTGCTGCTGCTCGACGAGCCGACGGAGGGCATCCAGCCCTCGATCATCAAGGACATCGGCCGTGCCATCTCGTACCTGCGCAACCTCGGCAACATCGCCATCGTGCTGGTCGAACAATATCTCGACTTTGCCTGCGAACTCGGCGACAGTTTTGCGGTGATGGATCGCGGCGCGGTGAAGTTCACCTGCGACCGCTCCAATCTGGACGCGAGCGAAATCAGCCGCCAGATGGCGCTGTAGGCCATTCTGCCGCGACCGGCTGGGGAGGCGGATGCGCAGCGACGTTCTAGCGACATCTTCGGTGTTCGACGCCAACCGGGCCCGCGGCGCGGTGCGCTTCGACGTTCACGCGCGCGACGGTGTGACGCGGCGCGGGATCTTGCATGAGTCCGGCTCCCTGCGCGTGCGCTTCCCTTCGCCGGAGGACGAGGGTCTCTCCGGCGTGTTCGTCAACACGGCCGGCGGTGTCGCCGGCGGCGACCGCTTCGACATCGAGATCGCGGCCGCAGATAGGTCGAAGCTGACGCTGACGACGGCGGCCGCGGAAAAGGTCTACCGCGCGCCAGGGCAGGCGGCGGAGCTCAATATAGCGCTGAAGGTTGCCGCAGGCGCACATCTCGGCTGGCTGCCGCAGGAGACGATCCTGTTCGACCGGGCGCGCGTGCGGCGTCGATTCGACATAGACCTCGATGCGACTGCCTCGCTCCTGCTGTGCGAGATCGTGGTGTTCGGCCGTACCGCGATGGGTGAACGGATGGAGCAGGGCGAGTTCGTCGACCGCTGGCGGCTGCGTCGCGGCGGCAAGCTGGTGTTCGCCGAGACGGTCAGGCTGGACGGCAATATCGGCGCCAAGCTTGCGCGATCGGCGGTGGCCAAGGGCGGCGCTGCGATCGGCACGGCGCTGATCGTGCCCGGCGACGAGGCCCTGATCGAGCGTCTCCGCGAGGCCTCGGAATCCTTCGCCGGCGAGGTCGGGATATCCGCCTGGAATGGCTTTGCAATGGCGCGGTTCTGTGCCCAAGATGCGGCGCGCTTGCGCGGTGACATGATGGCCGTATTGGCGCGCACCGGCGCGGCGCTACCGCGACTCTGGTTGAATTGACGAAGTGAACGGAAGAGATTTCGCATGAACCTGTCTCCCCGCGAAAAGGACAAGCTTCTGATCTCGATGGCGGCGATCGTAGCCCGCCGCCGGCTGGATCGCGGCGTCAAGCTCAACCATCCCGAGGCGATCGCGCTCATCTCCGATTCCATCCTCGAGGGCGCGCGGGACGGTCGCACCGTCGCCGAGTTGATGCAGGCGGGCGCGCAGGTCCTCAACCGCGACCAGGTGATGCCGGGCATTCCCGAGATGATCCACGACATCCAGGTAGAGGCGACCTTTCCGGACGGCACCAAGCTCGTCACCGTGCACGAACCGATTAGGTAGTTTTGAATTCGTCATTCCGGGGCGCCTGAAGGGCGAACCCGGAATCCAGCAATTGTTGATCGAGATTCCGGGTTCTCGTTGCGCGAGCCGCGGAATGACGAGGAGGATAGAATGATCCCCGGCGAACTCTTCATCCAGGACGGCGAGATCGAGCTCAACGCCGGCCGCAAGACGGTGACGCTGACGGTTGCCAACACCGGCGACCGCCCGATCCAGGTCGGCTCGCATTACCATTTCTTCGAGACCAACCCGGCCCTGAAGTTCGACCGTAAGAAGGCCCGCGGCATGCGCCTCGACATCGCCGCCGGCACCGCGGTTCGCTTCGAGCCGGGCCAGACCCGCGACATTCAGCTCGTCGCGGTGGCCGGGAAGAAGACGATCTACGGATTCCGCGGCGACGTGATGGGGAAGCTGTGAATTCCACAGGAACGAGCGTGGCGCGGCACGGTTGAGGCGAAAACGGAGGACTTTGCCATGCTGTCACCTGTCCGCCTCGTCTCCGAAGCCGCCGAACTCGCCGCGCGTCGCCACAACGGGATGGCGCGCAAGGGCCGCGGTCATGAGCCTTACATCAACCACCTCGCCGAAGTCGCGAACCTGCTAGCCACCGCGACCGACGGCGCCGACGCCGAACTCGTTGCAGCCGGCTGGCTGCATGATGCGATCGAGGACACCGACACCACGCGCGAGGAGCTCGCGCAAAAATTCTCCGACCGTGTCGCGTCGCTTGTCGAGGAATGCACCGACGATATGAGCCTGCCTAAGCCGGAGCGGCGGCGGCGTCAGGTGCTCGACGCACCGAAAAAATCGGCTGGCGCCAGGCTGATCAAGATCGCCGACAAGATCAGTAATATCGGCGCGCGCGTACATTCCGATCCGACGGCCGAGGAACGTGACGACCTCGTCGATTACACCGACTGGGCCGAGCAGGTTGTCGCCGGTTGCCGCGGCGACAACTCTTGGATCGATACGACATTCGACGACATGGTGCTTACAGCGAGGACCTCGCTGTGAGCGCCGATCCAACATTCAAACGCAAACGGGGCTTGTGATGTCCGTCAAAATAAAGCGCTCCGTCTATGCCGACATGTTCGGCCCGACCACCGGCGACAAGGTGCGGCTGGCCGACACCGACCTCATCATCGAGGTCGAGAAGGATTTCACCACCTACGGCGAGGAAGTGAAGTTCGGCGGCGGCAAGGTGATCCGCGACGGCATGGGCCAGTCGCAGGTCACCAACAAGCAGGGCGCGGCGGACACCGTCATCACCAATGCGCTGATCGTCGATCACTGGGGCATCGTGAAGGCCGACGTCGCGATCAAGGATGGCATGATCGCCGGCATCGGCAAGGCCGGCAATCCCGACATTCAGCCGGGAGTCACCATCATCATCGGCCCGGGCACCGATGTGATCGCGGGCGAGGGCAAGATCCTGACCGCCGGCGGCTTCGACAGCCACATCCACTTTATCTGCCCGCAGCAGATCGAGCACGCGCTGATGTCCGGCGTCACCTCGATGCTGGGCGGCGGCACCGGTCCCTCGCATGGCACCTTCGCTACCACCTGTACGCCGGGTCCGTGGCACATGGGGCGGATGATCCAGTCGTTCGACGCCTTCCCGGTCAATCTCGGCATCTCCGGCAAGGGTAACGCCTCGCGGCCCGCCGCGCTGGTCGAGATGATCAAGGCCGGCGCCTGTGCGCTGAAGCTGCACGAGGACTGGGGCACGACGCCGGCCGCGATCGACACCTGCCTGTCGGTGGCCGACGACTACGACATCCAGGTGATGATCCACACCGACACGCTCAACGAATCCGGCTTCGTCGAGGATACGATCGAGGCGTTCAAGGGCCGCACCATCCACGCCTTCCACACCGAGGGCGCTGGCGGCGGTCACGCCCCCGATATCATCAAGGTCGCGGGACTGAAGAACGTGCTGCCGTCCTCGACCAATCCGACGCGGCCCTTTACGCGCAACACCATCGACGAGCATCTGGACATGCTGATGGTGTGCCACCACCTCGATCCCTCGATCGCGGAAGATCTCGCGTTCGCCGAAAGCCGCATCCGCAAGGAGACCATCGCGGCCGAGGACATCCTG
Source organism: Bradyrhizobium sp. WSM4874 (assembly GCF_055811835.1). Taxonomy (NCBI): domain Bacteria; kingdom Pseudomonadati; phylum Pseudomonadota; class Alphaproteobacteria; order Hyphomicrobiales; family Nitrobacteraceae; genus Bradyrhizobium; species Bradyrhizobium sp. WSM4874. Next base: position 43,448 of record NZ_JBVVPR010000009.1, on the reverse strand, counting down.
CATGATCTCGGCGCGCTTTCGATGATCTCCTCGGACTCCCAGGCCATGGGCCGCCTCGGCGAGGTCATCATCCGGACCTGGCAGACCGCCGACAAGATGAAGAAGCAGCGCGGCTCGCTGCCGCAGGACAAGGGCAAGGACAACGACAATTTCCGGGTCAAGCGCTACATCGCCAAATACACCATTAATCCCGCGATCGCCCATGGCGTTTCGAAGCTGATCGGCTCGGTGGAGAAGGGCAAGCTCGCCGATCTCGTGCTGTGGTCGCCGGCCTTCTTCGGCGTCAAGCCGGATTGTGTCGTCAAGGGCGGCATGATCGTCGCCGCTCCCATGGGCGATCCCAACGCCTCGATTCCGACCCCGCAACCGGTGCATTACCAGCCCATGTTCGGCGCCTTCGGCAAGGCGGTGACCGCGTCCTCCGTGGTGTTCACCTCGAAGGCCGCCATCACCGGCGGCCTCGCGCGCAAGCTCGGCATCGACAAGAAGCTCTATGCGGTCCAGAACACCCGCGGCAGGATCTCGAAGAAGAGCATGATCCACAACGACGCCACCCCCAATATCGAGGTCGATCCGGAGACCTATGAGGTCCGCGCCGACGGCGAGCTTTTGACCTGCGCCCCCGCCGAGGTGCTGCCGATGGCGCAGCGATATTTCATGTACTGAAATAGCGCCTCAACCCATGTCTCCGGACCATGTCTTGGTCGCATATCCGGGGGCCGCTTTTCCGGGTTTTGCGTTCGATCCCGCCTGGTCTAAGGTCCCGCCGGGTATCTGAAGCCCAGAAGAAAAGCCGGGAGGATTTCTCGTGATCTACGTCGTCGCCACCTTGACCATCAAGCCTGAAACGCGCGCCGAATTCATTGCAGCTGCCACTGCCTGCATCAAGGAGACGCGGAAAGAGCCCGGCAATATCGCCTATGATCTGCATGAGAGCGTCACCGATCCCGCCAAGATGGTGTTCGTCGAGCAGTGGGAGAATGCCGAGGCGCTGGTGCCGCATCGCGCCATGGAGCACATGAAGACGTTCGGCCGCGTCGCGGTGAAGTGTTTTACGGCGCCGCCAAAGATCGAAGTGATCACGCCCGAGAAGGTCGAGACACGGTAACGGGGTAGAAGCGCATGATCCGGGCGACGCAGGTCAGGGGACAACACCGCTTCGCGGAAGCGCCGGCGGATACGGTCGTGCTCGATTTCGACGATCGACACCGCCGCCGCATGGCGATGACGGGGACGCGGGGGCTCGAGTTCCTGCTCGACCTGGAGAATGCCGTCGCACTACGCGGCGGCGATGCGCTGGTGTTGGAGGACGGCCGCCTGGTCGAGGTGGTCGCCGCGCCCGAACCGCTGCTCGAGATCCGCGGCCACGATCCGCACCACCTCATTCGCGTCGGCTGGCATCTCGGCAATCGCCATCTGCCGACGCAGATCATGGCCAAGGGCCTGCGCATCCGCCGCGACCACGTCATCGAAGCCATGGTGAAGGGCCTCGGCGCGCGTGTAATCGAGATCGAGGCGCCGTTCGATCCCGAGGGCGGCGCCTATGCCGATGCCGGTCATGCGCATGGACACGACGACCACGCGCATCACGATCATGGCCACGATGATCATCATGATCATCACGGCCATGATCACCACCATGGTCATGCCGGACATGGCGACGGTCACGATCACCATCACCACCACGACGAGCATTGCGATCACCCCGACCATGACCACGGCCACAAGCATGCTCATGACCACAAATGAGTCGGTCGCTGCCCGCGACCTCGCGGAGCGCGAGGCGGCGGCGCTGTACCGGTTGATGACCTGGCTGTCGCCCGCGTTTCCCGTCGGGGGCTTTTCCTACTCCAGCGGCATCGAATGGGCGGTCGAGGCCGGCGACATCACCGACACCGCGTCGCTCGCGGACTGGCTCGATGCGATGCTTCGCGATGGCTCGGGCTTCTGCGATGCGACCTTTCTGGTCCACGCCTATCGCGCCACTGAAGCGGGCGAGGGCGACACCTTGAGCGATATCGCCGAGCTCGCCGCGGCCTTCGTGCCGTCGCGCGAGCGGCAGCTGGAGACGACATCGCAGGGCCGTGCTTTCATCGAGATCGCCCGCGCCGCGTGGGATGCCGACGGGCTGGATGCCATCCTTGCGTCGTGCCGCACGCCATTGGTCTATCCCGTTGCTGTTGGCGTGGTCGCCGCGATGCACGGCGTGCCGCTGGCGCCGACGCTGCACGCCTTCCTGCATGCGCTGGTCTCGAACTGGATTTCCGCGGCCAGCCGGCTCATTCCGCTCGGCCAGACCGACAGCCAACGCGTGCTGGTGAGGCTGGAAGCCGCGGTTGCCGGGACTGCAAATCGTGCGCTGAATGCGACGCTGGACGATCTCGGCGGCGCGACGTTTCGCGCCGACCTCGCCAGCCTGCGGCACGAGACGCAATATACGCGGCTGTTTCGGTCATGAGCGGGGTGCGCAGCTTTCCATCGTCGTCCTGGCGAAAGCCAGGACCCATAACCACGAGTGCGCGTGGCTATGCACAGATGTGGCTCCAGCGTGCCGTGACAATCGGGTTCAGTGGTAATGGGTCCTGGCTTTCGCCAGGACGACAATAGGAAACACTCAATGCCTACTTCCCACGGCCCCTTGCGTGTCGGTGTCGGCGGTCCGGTCGGATCGGGCAAGACCGCGCTGATGGACCTGCTCTGCAAGACCATGCGTGAGCGCTACGACATCGCCGCGATCACCAACGACATCTACACCAAATGGGATGCGGAATTCCTGGTACGCTCGGGCTCGCTGACGCCGGATCGCATTGCCGGGGTCGAGACCGGCGGCTGCCCGCACACCGCGATCCGCGAGGACGCCTCGATGAATCTCGCCGCGGTGGCGGATATGCGCGCCAAGTTTCCCGGGCTCGATCTCGTGCTGATCGAATCCGGCGGTGATAACCTCGCTGCCACTTTTTCCCCGGAGCTCGCCGATCTCACCATTTACGTCATCGACGTGGCGGCCGGCGACAAGATCCCGTCCAAGGGCGGCCCCGGCATTACCCGGTCCGACCTCCTTGTCATCAACAAGATCGACCTGGCGCCCTATGTCGGCGCTTCCCTGGAAAAGATGGAGACGGATGCCAGGCGCATGCGCGGCGAGCGGCCGTTCGTCATGACCAACCTGAAGAGGAGCCAGGGACTGGACCGCATCATCGGCTTCATTGAGGCCAAAGGCGGCTTGAAACGGGCCGGCTGACCGGCGCGACGACCTAACGCAGGCGTTTCCCCGTTAACGCGTTGGGCAGAGCCGTGTCCGCGGAACAAATTTCGGTCACGGCGATTGATTACCTCCGGTGCCCGGAGCAAATCCGCCCCGGCCGGACCATCGGCTGGGCGGATTTGAGCTTTTCAGGCGACCCAAGTTGCGTATCGATGCCTCCTCCTCCATTATCTCGGCCATTGGGGTTCACCCTGTTTCGGCACGTGCCCGTTCGAGCGGCGTCCATATGCTCCGTGTTTATTGCCGACCTCCTGCTTTCGCCTGAGTAGTCGCGTGGTCAGGCTGGGTTTCATCATCGGCTTCATTGCTCTTCTCGGAGCCCTGCTCTCCGGGCTTGCGGCTTATCGCGTCCACGACCAGGAGCTGGCGCTGGACCGGATCGCGCTGGCGCGCGCGATCGACGTCCATGCGAGCCTGGTCCAGGACCGGCTCACCGAGCGCGAACTGCTCGCGCGGGTTGCCTCCGGCCTGTTCCGGGCGCCGTCGGTGCTCAAGCCCAACATGCTCGAGCCGTTGCGCTCGGCCATCTACGCCTTCAAGACCGATTTCGTGGTGGCGGGCTGGGTCGCCCGCCTGAAGCCGAACGAACTTGCCGCAGCGCAGACCGCCATCGCGAGCGCCGGCTTCCCCAATCCGCGAATCCGCACCTATGACGACAAGCCGATCGATCCGGCAGGTGTCACCCAGCCGATCGACGTGCTGCTGGATCTCGAGCCGCGCAGCAACGAGACCAAGGGGTTGCCCGGCCGCAGTTACGACCAGGATCAGGTGCGCAGCGCCATGCTGACGCGCGCCAGAGTGGAGAAGAGATCGGTTGCCTCAGAACCGGTTGCCCTCCTGCGAGGCGACGGGCCGATCGGCATCATTGTGGCCGCTCCCGTCATCCCCGAGGGCGCGACGGAGCCTGCGGGCTTCATCACATTTTCCTACGAGCTCTCTTCCCTGATGCTGACCAACGACGACATGTCGTTGTTCGCGGTCGCGCTGAAGGATCCGCGCCGGGAGGGTGGCGAACTCGTCGCCAACGATCAAGGCGTGGTCTCGGCCCGAACGACGGCAGCCGATGGGGCGGCGCCGTCGGCGACGCGCACGGTGAGCTTCGGTGGTCGCGACTGGCAGCTCGGCTATTACGCCAAGACCAATTCGGCGCGCCGCGCCGAGCAGACTGCGATCATCGTGGCGGCGATCGGCTTTGCGATCACCGCGATGGTGTGCGGCCTGTTCGGCTATGTCGCCTACAACAATTTGCGGCTCAGCCGGGAAATCCAGGTCAGAATCGGCTTCGAGCGCCGGCTGACGGCCGTCATCGACGAGCTCAACCATCGGGTCAAAAACATCCTGGCGGTGATCCAGTCGATCGTGACCCGTACGCTGCGCCATGGCTCCGACATCGATGTCGCGCGCGAGCTCCTGATCGGCCGCATCCACGCCATGTCCAATGTCGTCTCACTGCTCAGCGAGAGCCAATGGCAGGGCGTCAAGCTGAAGGGCCTGTTCGAGGCGCGCGCCATTCCGCATGCCGACCGCATCGCCGTTACCGGTCCTGATATCGCAGTCAGCGCGCGCGCGGCGCAGAGCCTGTCGCTGCTGTTCTTCGAGCTCGCCTCGCATTCCGACGAGGGCCTGTCGCTGGTCGGCAAGCATCCGCACATCACTGCCAATTGGACGGTGACGAACGAGGGGGCCGGCGAGGTCTTCTATTTCCGCTGGGAGGAGTTCAACACCAGCGAAGCGACGCGCCGCCCCGATTCCGATTTCAGCCTGATCCTGCTCGACCGCGTCGCGCCCGAGGCGCTCGGCGGCACCGCCAAGCGCTATTTCACCGATGTCTCCTATGTCTACGAGCTGACCGCGCCGATGGAGACGGTCGAGGATATGACCGAGCGCGACCGTACCGACAAGCTGTCAGCACCGATCCGGCCGGCGCGGAAAGCGCCCTAGATCTTCGGCCGCAGCACGAGGTCAACCAGAGTCCGCGCGTAGGCCGGTGTGACCGGCGCGATGCCGAAGACGTAGCGGTAGAATAGGCCGCCATAGATCGCGTCGTAGAGATCCTGGGGCGGTGCTTCCGCCAGAATGCTGCCGTCGCTCTGGCCCGCGGCGATCATCTCGATCAGCGCGTCGCGTCGGAATTGCAGGTAGCGGGCGTAGAACAGCTCCGCCGAGGCGGTCTTGGAGATGCATTCCGAGATGACGGCGAGTTGGACCTTGCCGAACTCGCCCTGGAGCGCTTCGGCATAGGCCGCGGCATGGCGGCGTGCGCGCGCGGCAGGGCTGCCCGAGCTTGCAGGCGGCAGCGGCAGCATCTGCGCGGCATGGTGAAGGAAGGCGTCGATCAGCAAGGCTTCGCGGGACGGCCACCATTTGTAGATCGTCATCTTGGAGACGCTGGAGTGGCGCGCGATCGCGTCGATGGTGGTGGGGGCAAGGCCGGTGGTGGCCATCAGCGCATAGGCGCTTTGGAGAATGGCGTTGGTGGTCTCGATCGACCTTGGCCGGCCGCGCCGGGGCGCGGTCTCGTCTCCCTCACCCCCGCCATTCGCCATCACCACGCCCGGTCTCCTCGCGCAATCCGCTGCCGCTCCGCATAGCCCACCCGTGATGGCCGGCCTAGCGGAATCGGAGGGTGCCGGGTTAGGCCTGCTGCCGCAAGGCCGCGGGCAGGTCCTGCCGCTTCGACCAGGCGATGTAATATGCAACCGCGGCCATCGCCGCGAAGCCGGCCAGACTCACGGCGATCTGCATCACCACCAGATTGGCGCCGGTGATCAGGATGAGATGGCCGGCTAAGGACAGGAATACGCCGACGCAGAACACCGCGAGCCATTCCTCGCCGCATCTGATGACCGCCCGTAGCGATCTCCATTGCAGGCCGGGATGATCGGCCGGGACGAGATGTGTCGCGAGGAAAGCGAGCGCGAGGAAGTGGACCACGCGATAGGGTGCGAGGTTTTCCTTGTCGGTCGGCGTGATGTTGTTGAGCACGATGTCCGGTAGGTAGGCGGCAAGCGCCGGCGAGTGGCGCATCAGCGTGATCGTCATCGCGAATACGAGATAGGCGCCTGCGAGCACGCGCAGCCAGGACAGGCCGTGCAGCGCGCGGCCCGACGCACCGGTCACGGCGAACCAGCCGCCCAGCACCATCAGCATCTGCCAGCAGAACGGGTTGAAGGTCCACTCCTGGTCCGGATAGACCCGGAAATTCCAGTCGAACCAGCGTGCCGCAACGTACAGCGCGACCGATGCCGCAAGCGTCAGGTTCGGCCGCCGCAACAGCCCCCACAGCGCGAACGGAAAGAAGGCCATCAGCGGTATCATCAGCTGTAACAGGTCGAGATTCAGCGGCTCCTCCTGGAGCACGAGGCCGCGCACCAGGATGCGCAGTGGGTGCTCGAGAATTCCCGATATGTTGTATTCGTGGATGATCTCGGGCGCCTTGGATTGCGAGGCGACATAGGCGATGGTGTCGATATAGATCACGAACAGCACGACATAGGCGGCATACAGCCGCCAGACGCGGCGAAAGATGCGCGTCGCCGCGACGACGTAGCCGCGCTCCAGTGCTATCCTGCCGTGAATGATCGCGACGCCATAGCCCACCACGAACACGAACAAGTCTGCGGCGCCGCTGAAGCCGAAGTTGCGCAGCGTCAGCAAATTGACGACGTTGTTCGGGATGTGGTCGACGAAAACCGACCAGTTGGCGATGCCGAGCGTCAAATAGAGCCGGGGGTCGTGATGGAATGCGGCGAGGTTCGCCTGGACGGACGGTTTCATCGAAAAAATGGCTTTTGGAATCAGGGGCGCTGCTTTTAACGGCAACCGCCTGCCTATCCGAGTAGCGTTTGCGTGATGGCGCAGGCAAACGGCGCCGGGCGGCGCCAAACTTGGCGCAGGGCCGCCGGTGCCTATTCCATAGATGCGTTCGCGGGACTTGTGACGAAATTTTCTACCCCGCGGTAGCTGCTACTCGGCAGGTTCAGCCGAGGCCTCGTCGGGTACGCCGGCGCGGCTCGCCATGATTCCGAGGGCGACGCCGCCGATCGCCAGGATCGGCAACAGCCGCTTGATCCCGATGGCGCGAACGATCTGGAGTCCGGTGGCGAGCAGCATGGGGTCCGCGAGCATGCTCGAGGCCGCCGACTTCGTGGCGCGCTCGGCCGCGATATGAGCTTGCTTGCGCAGCTGCCGTTTGTAGACCCAATAGCTTACCGCCGCGGTCAGGGTCAGCAGAAAGAAAATGCCTGCACCGGCGAGGCAGGCCTGCACCGGACCATATTTGTTGAGCACCGAAATGAACGCCGCCGCGCACAGGAAGCACGTGGTGATGAACAGCGCGAACGCCGCGCCTGCTGCCAGCGAGGTCAGCCGCACAGTGGTGCCGGTGGATGCGCTGATCCCGTCGATGATGCGCTGAAACATGGCCTTGCTCCTCAGATCCCACAAGCCGGCACCGGCGGCGCCGCTGCGCCACCGTCTCGATACCCCCTTCGCGACCTCAGCGGCGCCAGGCCGCGCCGATCAGGAAGCCGATGCCGAGCGCGAGCCCGACGGTCGCGAGCGGCCGCTGGCTGATCGCGTCCTCCAGCGTCTCCTCGATCGAGCCGTAGGCCTCCTGTGCCGCGCCCATCATCGCGCTGCCGCGCTCCGACATGTCGTCGATGGCGGAATCCACGTTTTCGCGCGCCTGGCGATAGCCGCGGCGGGCCTGCTTGCCGGATGAGTTGGCAAAAGTATTGAGCGCGTCGGTGATTTGATCGGTGAGGGCGGCGATATCGCTTTTCACGGCTGCTACATCCTTCTCGAGGCGTTCTCGGGTGGCTTTGTCGGTCCAGTCTCTCATCCCGGCTTCGGCATTGGTGGTGGACATCAGGGGCTCCGAGCTGCTGACGGTTGAGACAGCCGGGAAACGTTTCGTCGTCGGGTAAGTTCCGTTCACGGAAACCGGTTAGTCCTGCGGGAGCTGCGGCGAATCCTGCGGCAACAGATGCTCCTTCAGGATCAGGGCGACGATCAGCAGCGGCGACGACAGGAACGCGCCCATCGGGCCCCACAGCCAAGTCCAGAACGCCAGCGCCAGCAGCACCGCGAGCGCATTGAGCGCAAGCCGCCGGCCGATGATGGTCGGCGTGACGAAATGTCCCTCCAGGAAGGTGATGCCGCCAAAGGCGAGCGCCGCCATCAGGCCGCCGCTGACAGTCGGGAAGGTGACCAATCCCACCACGACCAGAATGGCGAACATGGCCACCGGTCCGATGATCGGAATGAAATTGAGGGTGGCCGCGAGCGCGCCGAGGCCAGCCGGATTGGGCATTCCGGTGAGCGCGCAGACGAGTCCCGCGGCGACGCCGACGCCGACATTGATGAGGGTCACGGTCAAAAGATAGTTGCCGAGATGGACCTCGATCTCATTGAGGATGCGAAGCGTGCGCAGCCGTGCGTCATGATCGCTGAAGGTCATGATCATCGCCCGTCGCAGGTCCCGCCAGCTGGCGATGAACAGGATCAGGGTGACGAAGAACAGCAGGAATTCGGTAAAGGTTGGTGACAGGAATTCGATCGTCGGCTGCACCCACTCGAATTTCGGCATCTGGAGGCTCGGCAATCCCTCCGAGCCGCCGAGCATCATCTGCAGCTCTCGCCACAGCGACAGCGGCCGGTCGAACACGTGGACCTTGTCTTTCAACTGCGCGCCGAGTTCGGGCAGGCGCGAGCTCCATTCCATCGCCGGCGAGGCAATCAGCGCGACGATGAAGCCGACTACGGCGGTCACCGCGAACACGATTAGCGCGGCGGCGAGACTCCGCGGCACTTTCTGTTTCTCCAGGAAGGTCGCTGCCGGCGAGAGCATCGTGCCGGTGACGAACGCCATCACCACAGGCAGAAAGAACGCCTTTCCGACATAGAGCACCGCGACGATTGCGATGAGGAGAAGTCCGGCGAGCGAGAAGGCGACGAGCTCGGTGCGGCGGATCACCGGCGGGAGTTCGCCGTGGCTCTCGGGAAGCGGAGTGCCTTCGCCGTTGCCGGAAGTCAGACGTTCGCTGGGAAGGACGCGCACAATACCTCTCCGGCACGGAGTCTTCGGTCCGCGCGCCCATGACCAGACAAGAACGTCCAAGCCTCCTGCGGGTTCCATCGCGGCTTCGTGAAGAGATGCTCGCTTGACTGTGACGTCGCTGCTGCATCGCGCCGCGGAACTTGTGCCGGTTCGACCGCGTTGATCGAACCAGCGCATCACCCTGATGCGGGCATCCAACGGGGCAGCACATGACGAAGTTCTCTGCAGTCCGACGCCGCTTATCGCCGCGCCGCATCACCGCCTTCGCCTTCGCAACCGCTTTGCTGGCAGTGCCGTTCGGCGCCGCAAGCGCACAAACACTGGGCTACACCTATCCGCAGGACCAGGCCTACCCTCAGGACCAGGGCTATTCGCAGGGTTATGCGAACCAAGTCTATGCGAACCAAGGCTATCCAAACCAAGGTTATGCAAGCCAGAGCGCGCAGGCGCCCGACGAGGATGCCGCGCTGCCCGATCGCCTGCGCAAGCAGATTGTCAGCTTCGACCGGAGCGAGCCGGCCGGTACCATCGTGATCGATACCAACAATACTTATCTTTACTACGTGCTCGGACAGGGCCGCGCCATCCGTTATGGCGTCGGTGTCGGGCGCGAGGGCTTCACCTGGTCGGGCGTGCAGAGCGTCAGCCGCAAGGCGGAATGGCCGGACTGGCATCCGCCGGCTGAGATGATTGCGCGCCAACCCTATCTGCCCCGCTTCGTCGCGGGCGGCCCCGGTAATCCGCTCGGCGCGCGTGCGATGTATCTCGGGTCGAGCGAATACCGCATTCATGGCACCAACGATCCCAGCACGATTGGCAAGTTCGTCTCGTCCGGCTGCATCCGCATGACCAATGAGGACGTCACCGACCTGTTCGGCCGCGTCAATGTCGGCGCCAAGGTCGTCGTGCTGCCGAAGAACGCGCCGCTGATGGCCAAGGGCGCGGATTCCGTGCGCAACCGTCCGGCCGTGACGGCGCTGCCCTCGGGTCGGCAGGCGCTGAACATTTCGAATTCGGCCGTCAACTAAGCGTCGAGTGAGGTCACATGAAGAGACGTTCGATCGGCAAACTCGCCGGTGGCGCGGCGGCATTCGTCGCCGTTGCCTCCTTCGGCCTCGCGCTGACGCCATCGGCCCATGCGGAGGATTTTTTCTCGGCGCTGTTCGGCGGCTTCCGCGGACGGCCGGCGCCGGAGATTCGCATGCCGTTCCAGACCGATGACACGCCGCGCTACGACGCGCCGCGCCAACGGGCATCCTATGGCGGCGGCACGGCCTATTGCGTGCGCGGCTGCGACGGTCGTTACTTCCCGGCGCAAGGGAACGATTCCGAGAGCAAGGCGCAATCCTGCAAGAGCTTCTGCCCGGCCTCGGAGACCTCGCTGGTCTATGGCGGCAACATCGACGACGCGACGACGGACAAGGGGAAATCCTATTCCGACCTGCCCAACGCGTTCCGCTATCGCAATGAGATTGTCGCAGGCTGCACCTGCAACGGCAAGGATCCGGTCGGGCTCGCTCAGGTCAAGGTCGACGACGATCCCACCTTGCGCAAGGGCGACATCGTCGCGGGCGCCGACGGTCTGGTGGTCGCCAGCCGCAATGCCAACGACCGCCGCGGTGTCGCGATGAATTTCTCCCCGCTGCCGGATTCGGTGCGCGCAAGATTCCGCCAAGTGCCGGTGGTGGCGAAGGAGTAGCCCTCAACGTGGGGGGGGGGGGGGGGGGGGGGGGGGGCCCGCCGGGGGGGGGGGGGGGGGGGTGGGTGGGGGGGGGGGGGGGGGGCGCGCGGGGGGCGGG
>NZ_JBVVPR010000009.1:0-32313 GCF_055811835.1 Bradyrhizobium sp. WSM4874 | reverse complement strand
TTTTTTTTTATTCCCCCCCCGTGCCTTTTGGGGGGCCCAAATATCCCCCCACTGGGGGGGTGGGGGTTTTTCTCCCCCCCCCCCCCCCCCCCCTCCCCCCCCCCCCCCCCACACCGAGGATGTGGGCGCGGCTCTCTTTAACGGCCCATTCTACGCCGCGCGGATCTTGCCGAGGAAGTCGCTGACCTCATGGCCGAGCTGGCGGCTCTGGCTCTCCAGCATCTCGGAGGCGTGCTTTACGTTGTCGGCGGCGGCGGCAGCAGCGTCAGCATCGGATTTGACGCCGGTGATGTTGTCCGAGACGTTCTTGGTGCCCTGCGCCGCAAACTGGGTGCTGCGGGTGATCTCTTGCGTGGCCGCCCCCTGCTCCTGCACGGCGGCGGCGATTGCGGTCGCGACCTCGTTAACTTCGCCGATGATGCCGCCGATGGTCTGGATCGCGCTGATGGCGTCGCCCGCGACCTTCTGGATGTCGGCGATCTGCTCGGAGATCTCCTCGGTCGCCTTGGCCGTCTGGCTCGCCAGCGACTTCACCTCGGAGGCGACCACGGCAAAGCCGCGCCCGGCTTCGCCGGCGCGGGCCGCCTCGATCGTGGCGTTGAGCGCGAGCAAATTGGTCTGCTGCGCAATGGTGTTGATCAGGCCGACGACCTCGCCGATGCGGCCGGCCGACTTCTGAAGTCCCTGCACCGTGCCGTCGGTGTCCCGCGCCTGGGTCACGGCGCGGCTGGCGATGCCCGCGGCATGCGCGGCCTGCTGGCTGATGTCGTTGATCGAGGCGCTGAGCTCTTCGGCTGCGGCGGCGACGCTGTCGACGCTCATGGAGGCGTCATTGGAGGCCTTGCCCGCGACCTGCACGCGGTCGTTGGTCTGCCGCGACACCGCGGAGAGATCGCCCGAGGTCTTGCGCATTTCGCCGGAGGCTTCGCTCAATTCGCCGAGCGTCTTGCGCACCGCCCCCTCGAACTCGCCGACATAGGTCTCGACCGCGCGTTGGCGCGCGGAGGCGCCCGCATGGCGTTCGCGCTCCTGCGCCTCGATCTTGAGCTTCTCGTTGGCCTGCTGCTTGAAGGTCTCCAGCGCGCCGGCAAGCGCGCCTATCTCATCGTTGCGATCGAGATAGCCGCTATCGACGGCAAGGTCGCCGCCGGCGACCTTCAGCATAGCATCCCGGATGGTGTTGAGCGGAGTGATGACGCGGCGATTGACCAGCATGATCGCGCCGACGGCAAGCCCCACGGCGAGCGCCAGCAGCGTCAGCTGCACGATCAGTGCGCGCTCTGCGGCGCCGCGCTGCTCCTGCGTATGGATCTTGGCAGCATCGAGCGCGCCTTCCGCAACTGCGACCGCACTCGCCATGCGGCCGACCGTGAGCGGGCTCCATTGGTTCGCCGTCATCTCTGGCTTCTCACCCTTGACCAGCGCGTCCGCGAGACGGTCGCGCAAGGCCAGATATTGCGGCTCGAAATAGGAGGTCTTGGCGGAGGCCATCGCGGAAGCGAGCCCCGCCGGCAACTGCATGCCGGACGTCGACAACTCCAGCGCCTTCCACATCGCGCTCGTGCCGCCGACATGTTGGGTATAAGCGTAGCGGCCTTCCGGCGTGATCTTGCCGGCGGCCAGTCCGGTCGAGACGATCAGCGACGCCTCGCCCGCGGTGTTGCGGAGCAGCCAGGCGTTCTGCTTGATCGACAGGAGCTGGTCGATCGCGGCGTCCAGGTGATTGACGGTGGCGGCTAAGGTGTTCGAGAGCTTGTCGAGCGTGTCGAGCAGGCCCTGCGTCGTCTCCATGTATTCCTTGGGCAGGCTGGCGCGGCGCTGGTCCTTCGGCTTGGCGACATCCTCCCAGAACTGCTTCTGCTCTTCGGTCAGCAATTTGAACAGACGCGCGAGCTCCGGTACCAGAGTGCCCGACTGCGGGAAGTCCATACTGGGCAGCAGCTGGAGCGCGCGCGCCATGGCGGGCATTTGGGCATCGCGCAGGGCGCGCAGATATTTCTCGATTTCGCCGTCCATCGGATCGGTCGCGTTCAGGAGACGGACCGTGGTCGAGCGGTCGGTGCGTAGATTGTGCATCGCCTTGAACAGATCGGCGGACGTGTCGGCGATCTGCGAAATGCGGTTGGCGGTCTTCAGGCGATCCCAGGACTCGTAGGCGGTGAGCGAGAGTGCGATCACCACGCAGATCGATGTGATCGCGATCACCGCCTTCAGCAGCGCGGATACGGTCAGACGATTCAGCATCGAAGTCCCCCAATTCCCATTACAAAGTTCGTGAAGTCGCCCCCGGCAACATCGGAAAAAAGGGGCACGCAAGACCAGGCAATCGCATGCCGTTTGTGGCTCAGGGCCCAAACGGTGACTGCATCTGAAAGGAAAAGGGTAAAGTTTTAGGCAGGCCGACTGACGGTAGAAGTACGGAATTACTAGAAGTTGCAGAGGGTTGCCTCAATGGAACCGGCGCGGGAGTTGTGCGTTAAGAAGCGTCAGCAACTGGCCTAATGGGGGTCCTAACAATGTTGGTCGGCGTCCTCGTCACCTTTCTCGTCGTCATTCTCGTACTTTACCTCATCAACATGCTGCCGATGGACGGCCGCGCCAAGCAGATCGCGCGCGTTGTCGTCATCATCATCGGCATCGTCTCGCTGCTGAAATATCTGGCAGTGTTCTAGCCGCGCTACTGCTCCAACAAAAAAGCCCCGGCGCGAGCCGGGGCTTCTGGTGCTCGCTTATTAGGGGCCTACCCCGCCGCCTTGGCCTCGCGGCGGCGAGCGGTGAGGATGTATTCGGTGTAGCCGTTGGGCTGCTCGCGTCCTTTAAAGATGAGGTCGCTAGCCGCCTTGAAGGCTGTGCCGTCGAAGGTGGGCGCCATCGGCTTGTAGATGGGATCGCCCGCATTCTGCTTGTCGACGACGACCGCCATGCGCTTGAGCGATTCCATTACCTGGGCTTCGGTGATGACGCCCTGGTGCAGCCAGTTGGCGAGGTGCTGGCTGGAAATGCGCAGGGTGGCACGGTCTTCCATCAGGCCGACGTCGTGAATGTCAGGCACCTTGGAGCAGCCGACGCCCTGGTCGATCCAGCGCACGACATAGCCCAGGATGCCCTGGCAGTTGTTGTCGATCTCCTGCTTGACGTCATCGGGCGCCCAGTTCGACTTCGACACCGGGATGGTCAGGATGTCCTCGAGCTTTGCGCGCGGCCCGGCCTTTGCGAGCTCCTGCTGGCGCGCGGTGACGTTGACCTGGTGATAGTGCAGCGCGTGTAGCGTCGCCGCGGTCGGCGAGGGCACCCAGGCGGTGGTGGCACCGGCCTGCGGATGGGCGAGCTTCTGCGTAAGCATGTCCGCCATCTTGTCGGGAGCCGCCCACATGCCCTTGCCGATCTGGGCATGGCCCGGCAGGCCACAGATCAGGCCCATATCGACGTTCCAGTCCTCATAGGACTTGATCCAGGCCTGCGCCTTCATCTCGTTCTTGCGGATCATCGGCCCCGCCTCCATCGAGGTGTGGATCTCGTCGCCGGTGCGGTCGAGGAAGCCGGTGTTGATGAACATAATGCGCTTGGAGGCGCGCTGGATGCAGGCCTTGAGGTTGACGGTGGTGCGCCGCTCCTCATCCATGATGCCGACCTTGAGCGTGTTCTCGGGCAGCGACAGCATCTTCTCGACGCGATCGAAGATCTCGCAGGTCAGCGACACCTCGTCGGGGCCGTGCATCTTCGGCTTGACGATATAGGCCGAGCCGGTGCGGCTGTTCTTGACCCTGGAGTTGCCCTTCAAGTCATGGACGGCGAGAAGCCCGGAGACGGCGGCGTCGAGCAAGCCTTCCGGAATCTCCTCGCCCTTGTCGTCCAGCACCGCGTCGGTGAACATGTGGTGACCGCAATTGCGCATCAGGAGCAGGCTGCGGCCGTGCAGCTTGACCTCGCCTTTGCCGTCAGGCGTCTTGTAGCTGCGGTCGGCATTGAGCGAGCGCGTCAGCGTCTTGCCGCCCTTCTCGAAATCGGCCGACAGCGTGCCGTTCATCAGGCCGAGCGTGTTGCGATAGACCAGCACCTTGTCCTCGGCATCGACCGCCGCGACCGAGTCTTCCATGTCGAGAATGGTTGAGACCGCGGACTCCATGACCATGTCCGCGACGCCGGCCGGATCGTCCTTGCCGATCGCGCTGCTGCGGTCGATCTTCACCTCGACATGCAGGCCGTTGTTGGCGAGCAGCACCGCGCTCGGTGCGGCTGCGTCGCCCTGGAAGCCCGCGAATTGCGCGGCGTTCTTCAGCGCGGTGGCGTTGCCGCTCTTCAGCTTCACCGCGAGCTGGCCTGCGACCACGCTGTAGGCGGTGACGTCGGTGTGACTGCCGGTCGCCAGCGGCACGGCGGCATCGAGGAACGCTTTCGCTTTTGCGATCACCTTGTCGCCGCGCGCCTTGTTGTAGCCCTTGCCGCTCTCGGATGGATCGTGCGGGATCGCGTCGGTGCCGTAGAAGGCGTCATAGAGCGAGCCCCAGCGCGCATTCGCTGCGTTGAGTGCGTAGCGCGCATTGGTCAGGGGCACGACGAGCTGCGGACCGCAGATCTTGCCGATCTCCTCGTCCACGTTGGCGGTCTCGACCTTCTGCGTCGCCGGCTCCGGCACGAGATAGCCGATCTCCTTCAGGAACGCGGTATAGGCGTTGAGGTCGAACGCCTTGCCCTTGTTGGCGCGGTGCCAGTCGTCAATCTTGGCCTGCAGCGTGTCGCGCTCCGCCAGCAGCGCGCGGTTCTTCGGCCCCAGCTCCTTGATGATGGCGGCAAGCCCGGCCCAGAACGCATCCGGCGCGATTCCCGTCTTCGGGGCCGCTTCCTTGGCGATGAAATCGAACAGGACGGGAGCGATCTTCAATCCGTGGGCGTCGACGCGTTTCATGATGGGCTTTCTTGTTGGAAATGGCGGTTTTTGGCTGCTTTTGACCCGACAGCAGCAAAATGCGCTCCAAGGAGCGGCTTTCGGGGTCTTATTAGCCCCAAAATCGGGGCCGTGAGAAGGCCCCCCAAAAGTTGTCAAAATGTCAAGGCGGGGTGGGGGCGCACGCACGGTGTCATTCCCCGCGAAGGCCGCGAATCCAGTACGCCGCGGCCTCTCGGCTGAATCACTGCTGTCGGTGGAATACTGGGTCGCCCGGTCAAGCCGGGCGACGACAGCGGGGCAGCAGCCCGGCTTCAAATATTCGCGGCGAGGTCCACGACTTCGTCGAACAGCACGCCGGTCGTCTTGAGCATCTGTTCGATCTCGTCCGCCGCCTCGGCGACCGACCGCGTCGAGGTGTCGATCACGAGCTCGGCGGCCTCAGGCCGCTCGTAGTCGTTGCCGATACCGGTGAACGACGCGAGCGCGCCGACGCGGGCCTTCTTGTAGTGGCCCTTGGGATCTCGCTCCTCGCAGATTCCGGCCGGTGTCGCGACGTGAATCTCGCGAAACGAAGTGTCGGCGATGCGGCGCGCGGTGGCACGATCCTCGCGGGCGGGCGAGACGGCGGCGACAATGGCGATGTGGCCGTTGCGGGCGAGATGTGTCGCCACTTCGGCGAGACGGCGGATGTTCTCGCTGCGATCGGCGGCGGAGAAGCCGAGGTCGCTGTTGAGGCCGGCGCGCAGCGTATCGCCGTCGAGCAGGATCGGCGAGCCGCCATTGCTGAACAGCCGCCGCTCCAGCGCCTTGGCCAGCGTCGACTTGCCGGAGGCGGGGAGGCCGGTGAGCCAGACCACGGCGCCGTTGTGACGATAGCGCGCGGAGCGTTCGTCGGGCCGCAGCGCGGATTCCACCGGCACGATGTCGACGGGCAGGGCGCGCTGGCCGGCATCGACCGACAGCACCAGACCGCCGCCGGCGATACGCCCGGACACCTCGATCACGAGCCGGCCGGTGCGCGGATTTTCCGTGTAGGGGTCGGTGGCAATCGGATTCGAAAGGGAAATGTCGATCTGGCCGACATGATTGCGGCCGATTGCCTTGTTCTCGACGCTCGACAACTCGCCGGGATCGACCGCCTTCTCGATGGCGACGACGGTGGCACGGCTTTCCTTCGGTCCGCAGCGAACCAGGAGCTGGTCGCCCTTGGCCAGCGGCTTGTCGTGCAGCCAGAAGATCCGCGCGCGCAGCCGCCGCGTCTCGCGCGGCGCGCTGTTCGTATGCGCTATGATATCGCCGCGTTCGAGGAACAGCTCGCGGTCGAGCGTGATGCCGACCGAGCGGCCCGCACCCTGTCGGCCTGCGACCGGCGTCACCGGCCAGCTCTCGACCGTCTTGATCCTGGCGATCTTGCCGGCCGGCATGATGACGATTTCGTCGCCGGCAACCAAGCTGCCGGATTCGATCCGGCCCGCAACGATGCGGCGATCGTCGAATTTGTAGATCGCCTGTACCGGCAGCCGCAGCGCCAGCGCTTCCAGCGGCCGTGCCGGCTCGAGCCTGTCAAGCGCTTCGACTACGGTGGGGCCCTTGTACCAGCCGATCCGATCGGTGCGCTCGGCGACGCCGTCGCCGTCGCGGGCGGAAATCGGGATCACGGCCGTGGGCTTCACACCGAGGCCTTGCAGATGTGCCGAGATCTCGTCGCTTATCTCCTTGAAGCGCTCGGCGGCGAAGTCGACGCGGTCCATCTTGTTGACGACGACCGCGACCTGCTTCACGCCGAGCAGATGCAGCAGATAGCCGTGCCGCCTTGTCTGGTCACGCACGCCTTCGAGCGCGTCGATGATCAGCACCGCGCCGTCGGCCTGCGAGGCGCCGGTGATCATGTTGCGCAGGAATTCAGCGTGGCCGGGCGCGTCGATCAGCACGATGTCGCGCGAATTTGTGCGGAAGCGGATCTGCGTGGTGTCGATGGTGATGCCCTGGTCGCGCTCGGTCTGCAGCGCGTCGAGCAGGAACGACCATTCGAACGGCATGCCGCGCCGCGCGCTGACGGCTTTGAGCATCTCGAGCTTGCCGTCGGGCAGGCTGCCGGTCTCGTGCAGCAGGCGGCCGACCAAGGTCGACTTGCCATGGTCGACATGGCCGACGATGACGATGCGGACCTGCGGTCGCGTCGTGCCGTTCGGGGTGGCGGGCGAAGCGGGGGTGACGATCATGTTCATATCGCGCTCGCGTCCTTGATCAGAGGTAGCCGGCCACGCGCAGGCGCTCGAAAGCGTCCTCGGTCTCGTGGTCGAGGGCGCGGCCGGAACGTTCCGGCACCTTGGTCTGCTCGAGTTCGATCAGGATCTCGTCGATAGTCGACGCGTTTGAGGCGACCGGATTGGTGATGTCCTGATCACCCAGCGAGCGATAGCGCTTGCCGCTTTGCGACAGATACAACGGGATGATCGGGATGTTCTCGCGCTTGGTGTAGGCCCAGATATCGGACTCGGTCCAATGCAGGATCGGATGGATGCGCAAATGCGCGCCCTGCGGCGGCGAGGCGTTGAAATGATCCCAGAACTCCGGCGGCTGGTCGCGCACGTCCCAATTGCCCTCCAAGCCGCGCGGCGAGAACACGCGCTCCTTGGCACGCGTCGCCTCCTCGTCGCGGCGGATGCCGGCAATCAGGCCGTCGAAACCGTATTTGGCGAGTGCCATCTTGAGGCCCTCGGTCTTGCGCGCGGCGGAACGTGCGGCGGGCGGCAGCGTTGGGTCGACGGCATCAATCGGCGGGCAAGGCTCGACACGTAGATCGAGATCCCATTCCTTGCCGTAGTGATCGCGGAAGCGATACATTTCCGGAAACTTCTTGCCGGTGTCGACATGGAGGGCCGGGAACGGCAGGCGGCCGAAGAAGGCCTTGCGCGCCAGCCAGATCATGACGTTGGAGTCCTTGCCGAGCGACCACAGCAGGGCGATCTTCTTGAGGCGGCCAAAGGCTTCGCGGAAGATGTAGATGCTCTGGGCCTCGAGCTGGTCGAGATGGTCCATGCTCGGGGCAAGGTCAGCAGAAAATTCTTGCGTGCGCGCGCGCTCGGCGGCGGCCGGGCTGCCCCAGCCGACAGCAGTGGAATTGTCCTTGAGAAGATGCATCTCTGCCACTTTGCGTTTGAAGGCGAAAATTCTATAGTTGCGGCGCAAGGGAGAAGAAAAAATTTTCTCTTTGCGCGCTCGAAACGACACATATATAGAAAATAATTCCAGTCAACCCCGGATCTGGGGGGAGCGAGTATCGTATGCGGTTCTTGCCGGTGTTCCTCGATCTCAAGGACGGTCCGGTGGTTCTCATCGGCGCGGGTGAGCTTCTGCGCGCCAAGCTGCGCGTGCTCGCAGCCGCCGGTGCGCGCATTCGCGTGCATGCGATCGACGGCAATCAGGACCTGGGTCTGGGCTCCGAGGACGCCGCGCGTATCGACGTCGCGGCCACCGATCCACTGACCGCCGATCTCTCGGGAATCATCGCCGTCGTTTGCGCCGGCGCAGGCGATGTCGGCGTGGCGATGTCGGTCCGCGCCAAGGCGCTCGGCCTGCCCGTCAACGTCATGGACGATCTCGAGCATTCGAGCTTCATCTTCCCGGCGATCGTCGATCGCGGCGATGTCGTGGTCGCCGTCGGCACCGGCGGCACGTCGCCGGTGGTGGCGCGGCGCGTGCGCGAAAAGATCGAGGCACTGCTGCCGGCGCGGATCGGCGAGTTGGCCGAGTTCATCGGCGGCTTCCGCAAATCCATCAACGAACGTATTGCCGAGTTTCCGCTGCGCCGCCGTTTCTGGGAGCGCGTCATCGACGGCCCGATCGGCGCATCCCTGCTTGCGGGCCGCAAGGGTGAGGCCGAAGCCGCCCTCAAGGCGATTTCCGATCCATCCGCGTTCGCGCGAGCCGACAAGCCGGAGGGCTCGGTCGCGCTGGTCGGCGCCGGTCCCGGCGATCCGGATTTGCTGACCATCAAGGCGCTGCGCGCGCTCCAGGATGCCGACATCGTCTTCCATGACGAGCTGGTCTCGCCTGAAATTCTCGACCGCATCCGCCGTGACACCAGCCGCGTGCCGGTCGGTCGCCGCGTCGGCAAGCCCGGCATCGGTCAGGACGCCATCAACAAGCGCATGATCGAGGCTGCGCAATCCGGCCAGCGCGTAGTGCGGCTGAAGGGCGGCGATCCTTTCGTGTTCGGCCGCGGCGGCGAAGAAGTCGAAGCGTTGCGTGCGGCCGGCGTTGCCTATTCGATCATTCCCGGCATCACTGCAGGCCTCGGCGGCGCCGCCGATTTCGAGGTGCCGCTTACCTATCGTCACGAAGCAACCCGCATCACCTTCCTCACCGCGCACAAGGCGCGCGACGCGGAAGTCGTGGACTGGTCGGCGCTGACCGACGCCAGGATGACCGTCGTGGTCTACATGGGCATGACGGCTGCGCCGGCCGTACGCGCCGGCCTCTTGGCCGCCGGCCGTTCGCCGGAGACGCCGGTCGGCGTGTTCGCCCGCGTCACGCGTCCCGATGCGCAAGGTGCGATCGGTACGCTGCGCGACCTGCCCGAACTGGTGCGACGGACAAATGGCGGCCCCGCCATTCTCATCATCGGCGATGTGGTCCGGCATGCCGGCTCGCTTCGCCGCCAAACCCCAAAGCAAATCATCTCTGACCTATTGGATGCAGCCGAATGACCTCCCCGCTTGAACAGAAGAAGATCAAAATCGCCGGTCCCTCGGTCGTGACCGCCAACCGCACCTGGGACGGCATCGTGGTTTACCGCACCGCCGCCAAGAGCTGGTCCGCGGAGCTGTCGGAAGCCGCGATCGTGCGCAACTCCGACGAGGCGAAAGCGTTGCTTGCGGAGTCCGTTGCCGATGACGTCGGCGCGATCGGTCCCTATATCGCGCCGGTACAGGTCGGTGCGGACGGCAGGATCGAACCCGGCAATCTGCGCGAACAGATCCGCCGCACCGGTGTGACCATCGGACAGCCGGTCCAGGTTTAAGGCATTCTCGCATGTACGCTTACGATGAAATCGACCGCACGCTCGTCAACGAGCGCGTCTCGGAATTCCGCGACCAGGTGAAGCGCCGCCTGTCCGGCGAGCTCACCGAGGACGAGTTCAAGATCCTGCGGCTGCAGAACGGCGTCTATCTGCAACTGCACGCCTACATGTTCCGGGTCGCGATCCCCTACGGGACGCTGGCGTCGAACCAGCTGCGCGCGCTCGCCCACGTCGCGCGCAAATACGACCGTGGCTACGGCCATTTCACGACGCGGCAGAACATCCAGTTCAACTGGATCAAGCTTGCCGAATTGCCGGACGCGCTGGCCGATCTTGCCGAAGTCGGCATCCATGCGATGCAGACCTCCGGCAACAACATGCGCAACGTCACTTCGGACCAGTGGGCCGGCGTGGCGCCCGGCGAGATCGAGGATCCCCGCATCTGGTCGGAGCTGATCCGCCAGCACACCACGCTGCATCCGGAATTCTCGTTCCTGCCGCGCAAGTTCAAGATCGCGATCACCGCGTCGGACCACGACCGCGCCGCGATCAAGATCCACGACATCGGGCTGAAGCTGATCAAGAACGAGAAGGGCGAGACCGGCTTCGAGGTGCTGGTCGGCGGCGGGCTCGGGCGCACGCCGTTCATCGGCAAGACCATCAAGCACTTCGTGCATGGCCGCGACATTCTCAGCTACATCGAGGCGATCCTACGGGTGTACAACCAGTACGGCCGCCGCGACAACATCTACAAGGCGCGCATCAAGATCCTGGTGCACGAGCTCGGCATCGAGAAGTTCTCGCGCGAAGTCGAGGAGGAGTGGCAGCACATCCGCAACTCCTCGCTCCAGATCGATGACGAGGTTGTCGAGGACATCCGTTCGCGCTTCAGCTATCCCGCCTACGAGAAGCTTCCGCACATGCCGGACGAACTGCGGCAGGCCGCGGCCGATCCCGATTTCGAGGCATGGCGCAAGAACTCGGTCGCCCCGCACAAGGTCCAGGGCTATTCCATCGTCACGATCTCGCTGAAGCCGATCGGCGCGCCTCCGGGCGATGCTACCGCCGAGCAGATGCATGCGCTCGCCGATCTCGCCGACAGATATTCGTTCGGTGAGATCCGCGTCGGACACGAGCAGAACCTCGCTTTGCCGCATGTCGCCAAGCGCGACCTGCCCGCGCTGTGGAAAGCGCTCGACAAGCTCGGGCTGGCAACGCCGAACGTCAATCTGATCACCGACATCATCGCCTGCCCGGGTCTCGACTATTGCTCGCTGGCCAATGCGCGCTCGATCCCGATCGCGCAGGAATTGACGCGGCGCTTCGCCAATCACGAGCTCGCCAATCTGATCGGCCGGTTGCACATCAACATCTCCGGCTGCATCAACGCCTGCGGCCATCATCATGTCGGCCACATCGGCATTCTCGGCGTCGAGAAGAACGGCGAGGAGGTCTACCAGATCACCATCGGCGGTCGCGCCGACGAGAGTGCCGCACTCGGCAATCTGATCGGCCCCGGCGTCAAGTTCGACGAGGTCGCCGACGTCGTCGAGGACATCGTGGAAGCCTATCTGGCGCTACGCGAGCGGCCTGAAGAGCTGTTCATGGACACCGTAAAGCGCCTCGGCGTCGAACCTTTCAAGGAGCGCGTTTATGCCACTCGTTAACGGCGGAAAGATCGCCGACGACGGCTTCGTCAAGCTCGCGGTCGACACGCCGCTGCCCGAGGGCGGCGACATCCTGGTGCCGGCGGAGCGCTTCGTCGGCGACGCCGACGCGTTGCTCAGGCGGACCGGCAAGGTCGGTGTGATCTGGCCGAACAATCGCGACATCGCCGAGCTGGTGCCGTACCTCGGCAAGATCGCGGTCGTCGCGCTGGTGTTCCCGACCTTCCGCGACGGACGTGCCTACAGCCAGGCGCGGCTGCTGCGCGAACGCTACAATTACCGCGGCGAATTGCGTGCGACGGGCCAGATCCTGCGGGACCAGTTCGTGTTCATGCTGCGCGCGGGCTTCGATTCCTTCGACGTCAAGAAGCAGGCTGACGCCGAAGCCTTCATGCAGACCGCGAAGCGCTACTCGGTATTCTACCAGCCCACCGGTGACGGCCGCATCACGGCGCTGCACCGGCGCATGCAACTGCGTCATTCCGAGGGTGTCGGCACGTGAACGTAGTCGCGCCTCAGGCTTCGACGTCCGTCACTGCGCTGCCTTCGGCGGAGGAGCTCGATCGCGCCTTGCGCGATGCCTCGCCCGCCGAAATCATCGCCGCTGCGCTGAAGACGGTCGGGCGCGACAAGCTCGCGCTGGTGTCGTCCTTCGGCACGGAATCGGCGACGCTGCTGAAGGTCATGGCCGATGTCGATCCGGCCATCCCGGTAATCTTCCTCGACACCGGCTGGCTGTTCGAGGAGACGCTGGCCTATCGCGACACGCTGATCGCGACGCTGGGCCTGAAGGACGTCCGCTCGATCAAGCCCGCCGAGGAGACGCTGTCGCGCGAAGATCCCGAACGCGACCTCTGGTTCTCCGATCCCGACGCCTGCTGCCGTATCCGAAAGGTCGAGCCGTTGGCGCGGGCGCTGAAACCGTTCGACGCTTGGCTCAACGGCCGCAAGCGCTTCCAGGGCAACTCGCGCGCCGACATCCCGGTGGTCGAGGACGATGGTGCGCGGTTGAAGTTCAATCCCTTTGCCAATGTTTCGCGCGAGGAACTCGAGGCGATCTTCGCCCGCGCCAAATTGCCGCGTCATCCTCTGATTGCGTCGGGATTCCTGTCGGTCGGGTGTATGCCTTGCACGAGCAGAACGGCCGAAGGTGAGGATGAGCGTGCCGGTCGCTGGCGCGGCCGGGCCAAGACGGAATGCGGCATCCACACGATGAAGACTTCGTAGCAAAGTTACGCTGCCCGGCTACGAACAAGAAAATCCGGTTCCGTTGACTTAAGCGCGTTTCGCCCCGAGTTATGCCTGCCATCGATGACGCCGCCGTCATTGATGTGAATGGAGATGGACATGATGCGTCGTATCGTTCCGCTCGCGGCAGGACTGCTCGTGACAGGCTTGTTGGCAAGCTCGGCTCTCGCCGCTGACATCAATCTGCTGAACGTATCGTACGATCCGACGCGCGAGCTCTATGTCGAGTTCAACAAGGCGTTCGCGAATTCCTACCAGAAGGAAACCGGCAAGAGCGTCGAGATCAAGCAGTCGCATGGCGGCAGCGGTTCGCAGGCGCGCGCCGTGATCGACGGATTGCAGGCCGATGTGGTGACGCTCGCGCTCGCCTACGACATCGACGCCATCGCGGGCAAAGGCCTCACGACGGCTGACTGGCAGAAGCGGTTGCCGCAAAATTCGTCGCCCTATACCTCGACCATCGTGTTTCTGGTCCGCAAGGGCAATCCGAAGGGCATCAAGGACTGGGGCGATCTGCTCAAGTCGGGCGTCGCCGTGATCACGCCGAACCCGAAGACGTCAGGCGGCGCGCGCTGGAATTATCTGGCGGCCTGGGGCTTTGCGCAGAAGAAGTACGGTTCGGCCGATAAGGCCAAGGACTTCATCGGCAAATTGTATCAGCAGGTGCCGGTGCTCGACACCGGTGCGCGCGGCGCGACCGTGACCTTCGTCGAGCGCGGCGTTGGCGACGTGCTGCTCGCCTGGGAGAACGAGGCGTACCTCGCGCTCAAGGAATTCGGTCCGGAAAAATTCGAGATCGTGGCGCCGCCGCTCTCGATCCTGGCCGAGCCGCCGGTGACGATCGTCGACAAGGTTGCCGATAAAAAAGGCACGCGCAACGCCGCCGACGCCTACCTGCAATATTGGTATACCAAGGAAGGTCAGGAAATCGCGGCGCGCAACTTCTATCGTCCGCGCGATCCCGAGATCGCTAAAAAACACGAAAGCTCCTTCGCGAAGGTCGAGCTGTTCACGATCGACGAACTTTTCGGCGGCTGGACCAAGGCGCAGAGGGAACATTTTGCCGACGGCGGCGTCTTCGATCAGATCTACAAGAACTGATCGGGCGCTGTCGACGGGGCTTAAACAGGGGGCCTGGTGAGCGCAATCGTAGCACGACGCCGGACATTGCCAGGCTTCGGTCTCACGATGGGACTGACGCTGTCCTGGCTGTCGATCATCATCCTGATTCCGCTCGCCGGCCTCTTCCTGAAATCCCTCGAGTTGAGCCCCGAGCAGTTCTGGAACATCCTCTCCAGCCGCCGCACCCTGAATGCCTTGCGCGTGTCCTTCGGGCTCGCCTTCGCGGCGGCCTGCGTCAATCTCGTGATGGGCAGCATCATCGTCTGGGCGCTGGTGCGCTACCGCTTTCCGGGAAGGCGGCTGTTCGATGCCATCGTCGACGTGCCCTTTGCGCTGCCGACGGCGGTCGCCGGCGTCGCGCTGACCGCGTTGTTCGCCGAGAAGGGCTGGCTCGGCGCGCCGCTCGCGGCGGCCGGTATCAAGGTGGCGTTCACGCCGGTCGGCATCTTCGTCGCCATGATCTTTATCGGTATCCCGTTCGTGGTGCGCACGGTGCAGCCGGTGCTCCAGGATCTGGATCCTGAGATCGAGGAAGCCGCGGGCAGCCTTGGCGCGAGCCGCTGGCAGACCATCATTCGCGTGATCCTGCCCTCACTCGGTCCGGCGCTGCTCACCGGGCTCGCGCTCGCCTTCGCACGCGCGGTCGGCGAATACGGCTCGGTGATCTTCATCGCCGGCAATCTGCCCAACGTCTCCGAGATCGCGCCGCTGCTGATCGTGATCCGCCTGTCCGAATTCCGCTATGCCGATGCGACCGCCATCGCGGTGGTCATGCTGGTCGTATCCTTCGTCATCATCTTCGCCGTCAACCGGCTCCAGCGCTGGGCGCAGAGCCGGATTCCGGTACGCTGAGGGCGGATCATGACGATGCAGATCGCAGATTCCGTCCAACTCTCGGCCCCCGACGCCAAGGCACGCGCTCATGCGGCGGCCGCGCGGGACAACCTGCACACCGAACCGAGGGCGGTTCGCATCGTCATCATCGCGCTCGCGATGACCTTTCTCTCTGTCTTCGTCGTGCTGCCGCTGGTCGTGGTGTTCGCGCAGGCGTTCTCGAAGGGAGTCCTCGCTTATTTCGCCGCGCTGGCCGACCCGGAGGCGCTGTCCGCAATCAAGTTGACGCTGTTGGTTGCGGCAATTTCCGTCGGCCTCAATCTCGTCTTCGGCTTGGTCGCGGCCTGGGCGATTGCAAAATTCGAATTCTCGGGCAAGACCTTCCTGATCACGCTGATCGATTTGCCGTTCTCGGTCAGCCCGGTGATCTCGGGCCTCGTCTTCGTGCTGCTGTTCGGCGCGCAGGGCTATTTCGGCAGCTGGCTTAGGGATCACGACATCCAGATCCTGTTCGCGGTGCCCGGCATCGCGCTTGCGACCACCTTCGTGACCTTCCCCTTTGTGGCGCGGGCGTTGATCCCGCTGATGCAGGAGCAGGGCACGCAGGAGGAGGAGGCCGCGATCTCGCTCGGCGCCTCGGGCCTTCAGACCTTCTTCCGCGTCACGCTGCCCAACATCAAATGGGGCGTGCTCTACGGCGTACTGCTCTGCAATGCGCGCGCGATGGGCGAGTTCGGCGCGGTCTCCGTCGTCTCCGGCCATATTCGCGGCGAGACCAACACGATGCCGCTCCTGGTCGAGATTCTCTACAACGAATACCAGTTCGTCGCGGCGTTCGCGATCGCCTCGCTGCTCGCGATGCTGGCGCTGATCACGCTGATCACCAAGACCGTTCTCGAAAGTCACCTCGACGAAGGACATGATGCAAGTGAGCATTGAAGTCAGGAATCTCGTCAAGAAGTTCGGCAGCTTCAAAGCCCTCGACGGCGTCGACCTCAAGGTCAACGACGGCGAGCTGCTCGCGCTGCTCGGTCCATCAGGTTCCGGCAAGACCACGCTGCTGCGGATCATCGCCGGGCTCGACTGGCCCGATTCCGGTGAGGTGTCTTTCAACGGCGAGGACGCGCTGGCGCAGGGCGCGCGCGAGCGGCACGTCGGATTCGTATTTCAGCACTACGCGCTGTTCCGCCACATGACGGTGTTCGAGAACGTCGCCTTCGGGCTCCGCGTGCAACCGCGCGCGATCCGGAAGGACGAAGCGACCATCCGTGTGCGCGTCAAGGAGCTGCTGGATCTCGTGCAGCTCGACTGGCTCGCCGACCGCTATCCGAGCCAGCTCTCCGGCGGCCAGCGCCAGCGCATCGCGCTAGCCCGCGCGCTCGCGATCGAGCCGCGCATCCTGCTGCTCGACGAACCCTTCGGTGCGCTTGATGCCAAGGTGCGCAAAGAGCTGCGCAAATGGCTGCGTTCGCTGCACCACGAAATCAACGTCACCTCGATCTTCGTCACCCATGACCAGGAAGAGGCGCTCGAAGTCGCCAACCGCGTCGTGGTGATGGACAAGGGCAAGATCGAGCAGATCGGCTCGCCCGATGACGTCTATGAGAGCCCCGCGACCGCCTTCGTCCACGGCTTCATCGGCGAATCCATCGAGCTTCCGGTCCTGATCGCCGACGGTCTCATCACGCTCGGCGACCGGCCGCTGCGGCTCGCGGCAGATGGCCTTGCGCCTGGCGCGTCAAGACTTTTCGTGCGGCGACACGACATGCTGGTCGGCCCGCCCGGCAGCGGCGCCTTCGAGGGGGCCGTGCAGCATGTCCGGAATTTCGGTCCCGTGCAGCGGGCCGAGGTGGCACTGTCAGGCGGGCAAACGATCGAGATCGATGCGCCTCGTGGTCGGGAACTGCGCGCCGGCGACACGATTGGCCTCGAGCCCCGCCGCTACCGGATATTTGCGGGCTAGATCTCCGTCATTCCGGGATGGTCCCTAGGACCAGACCCGGAATCTCGAGATTCCCAGGTGCGCAATTGCGCACCATAGTTCGATGCTTCGCATCGCCCCGGAACGACTTCGACGATTTTCTTCAATATTCACCTTTCAGCCACGGTTGGTATGCAACAACGGCCCCTGATTTGGGGGCTCCTGTTCATGCGCGCCGCGGCCGCAATACTCATCACTTTGCTGCTCGCGGGCTGCGCCGGCAACGAAGCGCCGGTCCAGCAGCCGTCCATGTATGCCGATATGTCCGTCCCGGGCGCCAAACTCGATGCGCAGGCGGCGGCGATCATGATCTCGCAATACCGCCAGAACAACGGGCTCGGCATCGTCGTGATCGACCCCGAACTGATGCGGCTCGCCGAATCCCAGTCCCAGGCCATGGCGGCGGCCAACAAGATGGATCATGACGTCCGCGCGCCGCTGGCCAAGCGCCTCAGCGCCGGCGGCTATCCGGCAATCGTTGCGGTCGAGAACGTCTCGGCCGGCTATCATACACTGGCGGAAGCGTTTTCCGGCTGGCGCGACTCGCCCCCGCACCGCGCCAACATGCTCAAGAGCGGTGTCACAAAATTGGGCATCGCGGCGGGCTATGCTCCCGGCACCAAATACAAGGTGTTCTGGACCATGATCCTGGCCTCGACGGACTCTCGATAAGCCAGACTTGATCCCGGGATGCATTGACGCCGCGGCAGACTGTCGCCACGGTCGCTCGCCATCTGCTATTGTTTCTGCATGACTGATCATAGCCCGGAAGTCGCAACAATCCCCGCGAACGCGCAACGTGTCCTGGTCCTCCAGGGCGGCGGCGCGCTCGGCTCTTATCAGGCCGGCGCCTATCAGTCGCTCTGCCATGCCGGCTTCGAGCCGGAATGGGTCGCCGGCATCTCGATCGGCGCGGTCAACGCCGCGATGATCGCCGGCAACGAAGGGCAGACGCGCGTCAAGCGGCTCAAGGAATTCTGGGAGATGGTCTCCGCGCCGGTGCCGTGGAAGCCGATCGGCAAGAGCGACCATAGCCGCGAGTTGTTCAACTCGACCAGCGCCGCATTGATCGCGACCTTCGGCGTGCCCGGCTTCTTCACGCCGCGCATTCCGCCCGCGCCGCTCTGGCCGCCCGGCAGCCCGCAGGCCGAGAGCTATTACGACACCGCGCCGCTGAAGAAGACGCTGGAGCGTCTGGTCGATTTCGACCGCATCAACGATCTGAAGACGCGGCTGTCAGTCGGCGCGGTCGGCGTCACCTCCGGCAACTTCAAATATTTCGACAATTTCGAGTTCAGGAAGCTTGGCAAGAAAATCGGCCCCGAGCACATCATGGCCTCCGGCGCGCTGCCGCCCGGCTTTCCGTCCGTCGTGATCGATGGCGAGCATTATTGGGATGGCGGCATCGCCTCCAACACGCCGCTCGACTATGTGCTGGACGCCGAGACCGACCGCGATCTCCTGATCTTCCAGATCGACCTGTTCAGCGCCCGCGGCGATCTGCCGACATCGCTGCTCGAGGCGACCGAGCGCGAGAAGGACATCCGCTTCTCCAGCCGCACGCGGATGAACACCGACAAGAACAAACAGGTGCACAACGCCCGCAGGGCCGTGCGTGACCTGATTTCCAAATTGCCCGATTATCTCAAGAACGACCCTTCCGTGGAATTCCTTGCCAAGGTATCGCGCGAAAGCACCGTTACCGTGGTGCACCTGATCTACCGCAGCAAGAATTACGAATCCTCGTCCAAGGATTACGATTTCTCGCATGTCGCCATGGTCGAGCATTGGGAAGCCGGCGTGCGTGACGTGCATCTGTCGATGCGCCACAAGGACTGGCTCGAGCGGCCGCAATCCGGCGAGACCATGGTGACCTACGATCTCACGGGGGACGTCACTGCGCCCCCGGCAAAAAGGAGCGAGTAATATGGGTAGTCTGTCAGGCAAGAACGCCGTCGTGACCGGGTCGACCAGCGGCATCGGGCTCGCCTATGCGCGCGCCTTCGCCGCCGCCGGTGCCAATGTCGTCATCAACGGCTTCGGCTCGCCGGAGGACATCGAGAAGGAGCGCGCCAAAATCGAGTCCGACTTCGGCGTGAAGGCGGTCTATTCGCCGGCTGACATGACCAAGCCGGCCGAGATCGCCGGGATGATCGCGCTCGGCGAAAAGAGTTTTGGTTCGGTCGACATCCTCGTCAACAATGCCGGCATCCAGTTCGTCTCGCCGATCGAGGAATTCCCACCGGAGAAATGGGACCAGATCATCGCGATCAACCTGTCCTCGGCCTTCCATGCCATTCGCGCCGCCGTCCCCGGCATGAAGAAGAAGGGCTGGGGCCGCATCATCAATACTGCTTCCGCGCACTCGCTGGTCGCCTCGCCCTTCAAGTCGGCCTATGTGTCGGCCAAGCACGGCATTGCCGGCCTGACCAAGACCGTGGCGCTGGAGGTCGCGACCCACAAGATCACCTGCAACTGCATCAGCCCCGGTTATGTCTGGACGCCGCTGGTGGAGAAGCAGATCCCCGACACCATGAAGGCGCGCAATCTCACGCGCGAGCAGGTCATCAACGACGTGCTGCTCGACGCGCAGCCGACCAAGGAGTTCGTCACCTCCGAGCAGGTCGCAGCCCTCGCGCTGTTCCTGTGCGGCGACGATGCGGCGCAGATCACCGGCACCAACCTCTCGATCGACGGTGGCTGGACCGCGGAGTAGAGCGCGACCGCCGGCGAATGGCGGAGCCGAGCTCCGCCATTTCGTTCAGTGCGTCCACGCCAGCGCCGTCTCGAATGCCGAGGACAGGTGCAGCTCCGCGAACATGATCTTGCCGGCGACCACAAACAGCACGCTGGCAAGCGTCAGGCGCAGCACTGTCTCGGGCACGCGCGTTGCGCTGAAGCTGCCGACGACGATGCCGGGCAGCGAGCCCATCAGCAGCACGCCCATCAGCGCCCAATCCACGTCGCCAAGCGCCCAGTGCCCCATTCCGGCAATCAGGGTTAGCGGGACCGCATGGGCGATGTCGGAGCCGACGATGGTCGCCATCGGCAGGCGCGGATAGAGCAGCAGCAGAACGGTGACGCCGACCGCGCCGGCGCCGACCGATGAAATCGAGACCAGCACACCGAGCACGATTCCGGTAACGACCGTCGCGATCGCCGTGGTGCGGTCATCGACCTGCTCCAGGCGCCGGCGATAGCGCTCCATGATCGATCTGCGGAAAATCAGCGAGGTCGCAGTCAGCAGCAGTGCGAAGCAGAGCACGAGGTTGACGAGATTGCGCTCGGAATCGCTCTTGAGGTCGAGCTTCCACAGCACGAGCAGCGTCAGCGCGCTCGCCGGAAGGCTGCCGCAGGCGAGCCGCAGCACCGCCGGCCAGTGCACGCTGCGCGACCAGCCATGCACCACGCTGCCGCCGGTCTTGGTGGCGGCGGCATAGAGCAGGTCGGTGCCGACCGCGGTCGATGGATGAATCCCGAACAGCAGGATCAGCAGCGGCGTCATCAGCGAACCGCCGCCGACGCCGGTCATCCCGACCAGCAGGCCGACGCCGAAACCGGAGGCGACGTAGAGTGGATCGATCATGTCCAGGGAATCTTAGGTTTATCTCGTCAGTTGGGCAATATGACGTAGAATAAACTTTCCCTGCGGCGCAACCGATTGGAACGAATAAGAAAAATCCTCCTGCAGGGGGCCGAAGTGGAGGTGTTTTCTCCAATTCATCGCTCTCTTGCGAAATGGACAGTCGGTTAGACGTCATCCAGAGCTTCGGTTCTGATCAATCAGAACCGATAACGCTCTAGGCATAGTGCCTACCGGGCTCATTCAGCCCCGCGACCGGTCGCCGCGACGTGTGGCGGATGTGGACGATATGGATTACGTCGCCACGGACACGGTAAAATATCCGGAATGGGTAGCGGACGACCGCTGCGACACGAACCTCGGAACGGTGCGCAACGCGTGGCGCCGAGAAAGGCGCGCTACGGACGCGCTCCACGACGTCAACAAATCTCTGGCCGACAGCTCCCGCGATCACAGGGCTGGCGTTGCTGGCATAGTATGTCGCGATGTCCGCGAGATCAGCAAGCGCCTCTCGCGTCCAGACGACCTTCATCCGCGCGCAAATTTCGCGAAGGCCTCCGCAACCTCGGCATCCGTAGCGACCTCGCCGCGATCTATCGACGCCAAGGCCGCGTCGATGCTCCGCAATTCCTCTTGCGTCGCAAGATACTCGCCGCCGAGCAGCTCACTCTCGATTTCGCTGGCAATGGCAACCAACTCCTTCTGGGCCTCTTCAGGCCAGGTCTGGGCACGTTCCAGAAGGTTTCGTAGATCGCTTGCAGCCATGGATCCGACTATATCAGGCGGCGGATGGCTTTCCAATCGCCTTGAGCCGATGGCTAGCGTCCGAACGCCAGCACGTGCAGGCCGAGCCGCTGTCGCACGATCCAGAACAGCAGCACCGTCTCGAAACTGAGCGAGATCGAGGTCGCGGCCGCAGCACCGTGGCCGCCGAAGCGCGGCACCAGCGCGATGCAGAGCACCAGGTTCATCGCAAAGGCCAGCGCATAGGCCAGCGCGCAGATCTTCTGCTGCCCGAGCATGTTGAGCAGCCGTTCGACCGGGCCGATCGCGGAGCGCACCACGAGGCCGATGGCGGCGACGAACATGATGTCGTAGCCGACCACGAATTGCGGCCCGAACAGCCAGAGCAGCGGCTTGCCGAACGCGAGCAGC
Organism: Bradyrhizobium sp. WSM4874; assembly: GCF_055811835.1. Lineage (NCBI taxonomy): Bacteria > Pseudomonadati > Pseudomonadota > Alphaproteobacteria > Hyphomicrobiales > Nitrobacteraceae > Bradyrhizobium > Bradyrhizobium sp. WSM4874. Next base: position 10,809 of record NZ_JBVVPR010000009.1, on the reverse strand, counting down.
ACCATGGTCGCCGCCAGCGACGGCCAGAACGTCCAGTTGATGGCATGCGCCACGTAAGCCGACAGCCGCGCCTTGTCGCCGCTTGCGTTGTATTCGGCGAAGCGATGCGCTGTTGTCGCCGACATCGCGTAGTGGATGAACGAAACCAGCGCCAGCGTCTTCACCACGGCGAAATAGACGCCGACCTCGTCGGAGGGGCGGAACTGCTGAAGCACCAGCACGTCGGTGTAGGACAGCAGCAGGTAGAAGCTTTCGACCAGCAGGATCGGCAGCGACACGGCGAGCCAGCCGCCGATGTCGTAGGCCTTGGGGCCGGGCCCGACGTGATCGGCGAGCTTGCGGTTCAGCACCACCATCTGCCCGGTCATCGCGATCCACACCGCGCCGGCGCTCGCGACCATCGCGGCGACCGCGCCGAGATGATAGCCGAGCAGGAAAGCAGCGGCCGTGATGCCGATGATCAGCGCCTGACGGATGATGAATTGCGGCATCAGGCCGAGCTGCATCCAGTCATGCGAGCGCGCGATGCCGTCCTGGGTGTTGGCGACGACGAAAGCGGGGAGCGTCATGCAGCCGATATAGAGCGGCAGCTCTTCGGCCGGATCGATCCAGGGCGACAGCAATTTGACGAGACCGGCGAGGCCGAGCGACACCAGTGCGGAAACGGCAAAAGTCAGCCAGCGGCTGCCCGAGAGAAAGCCGCGCAGCAGCGCATGCTCGCCACGGGCGCGGTATTCCGGAATGATTTTTTGCGCGGAGGCCGAGATGCCAAAATCCATCATGCTGCCGAGCAGCAGCACCCAGGTCCAGACATAGACATAGACGCCGTAGTCCGACGTCCCCATCCAGCGCGCGAGCAGGACCTGCGAGAAATAGGCAAGGCCCGCGCTGATCACGCGGATGACGAAGATGGTGCCGGCCAGCCGCCGTGTCAGCGATGCCTCGCTCGACCCGCCCGTCAATTTTTCGCGCAGCCGCGCGATGAGGCCGGCAGGTCCGGTCGTTGCGGGTTCTGCATCCATCACGGCCAATTCGAAGGGTCCCCAAGGCGCGCACGCGCATGCTGCGGCAGGCTTGATGCGCTAGCCTTGGGAATTAGCAACCATTCGTTAAGATTCGGTTGGATCAAAGATGTCGTCCTGGCGAAAGCCAGGACCCTTACCGCGTGATCTATCGGGAGGGATCGGTTAGCAGTTCCATATTAGGAATCTTCGCCAAACTACTCCCTGGGGTAATGGGTCCTGGCGTTCGCCAGGACGACAACTACTCCAGATTGGTGTTGAACTCGTACGACTTCTCCGGTCCGACCAGCGTGAACTTCAGCGCTGCGCCGTCGGGTTTGGCGCCGGGCGGCAGTCCGTCGAGTTCGAAAGAAAATCGCTTCACGCCCGGTGGGCTGGGCTCGACCGGTGCCGGGATGGGCAACGCCCAATCGGGCGTCGGGCCTTCCACGTACAGATTGACGGTGCGCGCATCCGGCGCGACCACGTCGACCACGACATTCTTGGGCCCGTCACGCTTGACGTCGCGGATGGTGAGCGGGTTGGGATCGCCGATGGTGGCAGGCTTCGGCACGGTGTCGAGCGCGGCACGCAGATTGGCGTCCTCGGTCGAGGCGACGCTGTTGAAGCCAAGCTCGGCGCGGGCCTCGACGGGGATGCACAGCTTTTCGCACACCGCATAATTGATCTCGGCGCGCAGCGTCACCGGCTTGTCGGCCGCCTTGGCGATGATACGCAAGGGCAGCACGATCTGGTCGTGATAGCCGATCGAATGGCCGCCCGCGCCGTCGTCGAATTTTTGCGGTGCCGGCCACATCACCGTCACCGCTTCGACATTGTCGGATTTCGAGAAATCGAAGCGCGGCGGAACGCCGGAATCGCCCGGCATGCGCCAATAGGTTTTCCAGCCGGGCTGGATCTGGAAGGCGATACCGCCGAGCAGGACGGCGCCGCTGCGCGATCCCGCAAGCAACCGCACCGCGGAATGTCCGTCGCGCTGCCACGGTGATGAATCGTCGGCATGGGCTGCAAGCGCCAGCGAAGACGCGAGCAGGGTTGTCGCGACGCCAATTGCCGCACGCAGGGGAACTCTTGTCAGCATGGTACGTCTTTACAGGGTCGCCCCGCGGCAAACCATTGAATTGCTTGTGATGGACGCACTTGAATCAAGTCCCTGAAAGCCTTGATTTGACAGCCGGCCGGCCCGACATCAGGATAGGAATTGAAACCGGAGTGCTTCACCGATGGCTCCCACAGGCAAGAGGACAGGCCAAGGCACCCGCAAGCCCGGCCCCGCGCTGCCCAGTTCGGCGGGCTACCTGGACGGCCAGTTGTTGATCGCCATGCCGGTAATGGGCGACGAGCGCTTCGAGCGTTCGGTGATTTATCTCTGCGCCCACTCCGCCGAAGGTGCGATGGGCATCATCGTCAACCACCCGGCCGGCAGCATCGATTTCCCGGAGCTGTTGCAGCAGCTCGGCATCATCAACAAGGGCGAGCACATCAAGCTGCCGGAGAATGCCGAAAGCATGAAGGTGCTGCGCGGCGGTCCGGTCGATACCGGCCGCGGCTTCGTGCTGCATTCCAGCGATTTCTACATCGAAAACGCGACGCTCCGCATTGACGACGGCGTCTGCCTCACCGCGACCGTCGACATCCTGCGCGCGATCGCCAACGGCTCCGGCCCCAAGCACGCCATCCTCGCGCTAGGCTATGCCGGCTGGGCGCCGGGCCAGCTCGAGACCGAAATCCAGAGCAATGGCTGGCTGCATTGCGACGCGGATTCGGATTTGATCTTCGGCGATGACGTCGACGAAAAATACGGACGCGCGCTGCGCAAGATCGGCATCGATCCCGGCATGCTCTCGAACGAGGCCGGGCACGCGTAGCGCCATTCTCGCTGTCGTGTATCACCCTCCGCTGTCATGCCCCGGCTTGACCGGGGCATCCAGTACGCCGGAGCGTATCGGCTCTATCACAACTGTCTCGGAATACTGGATCGCCCGGTCAAGCCGGGCGATGACACCGATTGCTGAGTAGCGCCTACTCCGCCGCCTGCTGCTGCACCGTCGGCTCCGTGCCCGCCACCGTCGCGCGGCGCATGTCGCGGGGCTGCGACTGGTCGTAGCGGCGGACGCGGTGCATGGTCTGGCGGTTGTCCCACATCACGAGATCATGCAGCGTCCATTTGTGGACGTAGACGAACTCGCTTTGTGTCGCGTGCTCGTTGAGATCGCGCAGCAGCAGCCGGCCCTCCGGGACGCTCATGCCGACGATCTTGCCGGCATGCGATGAGAGATAGAGCGACTTGCGGCGATGGACGGGGTGGGTGCGCACGAGGCGTTGCAGCACCGGCTTGAACATCTGCTTCTCGTCGTCGGTGTATTCGGTGAAGCCGAGCGATCCCCGCGAATACATCAGCGAGTGCTCGCAGACGAGGTCCTCGATCTCCGCCTTGGTCTCGTCGTCGAGCGCGTCATAGGCCGCGCGCATGTCGGCGAATTCGGTGTTGCCGCCCTTCGGGTTGAGCACGCGGGCGGACAGCAGCGAGAATTTTGCCGGGATGGGACGGAACGAGCTGTCGGAATGCCACAGACAGTTGCCGAGGTTGAACAGGTGCGCGCGACTGTCCTTTGCCAGCGGCTTGCCGTCCTTGCCGAGATTGGAGACGTCGTTCAGGCCCGATTGGAGCCGGTAGTCTTTTTCCTTTGTCACGGTGCCGCCGCGCGCGTCCTCGCGCTGGCCGAAATTCAGCGCAAAGGCCATCTGCTGTTCGTCGGTGATGTCCTGGTCGTGGAACACCAGCACCGCATATTTGTCCATGGCGGCTTCGATCTCGCGCGCCTCGGCCTCGGTGAGAGGTTGTCGCAGGTCGAGGCCAGAGACCTCGCCGACAAAATGTTTGTGAAGCTGCCGGATGGCGATCGTCATGACGTTTCTCCCGGAACCGCGAGCGGTTGGTCCCGCTCTGTCGGTGAAAAAGTTACTCCCGTAACAGGCGATGTCAACGCTGGGCGCGCATGGCAGCCCGTAGCCCGGATGGAGCGAAGCGCAATCCGGGGCACGTGCCGCGGAGAGACCTCTCCGGATTGCGCTGCGCTCCATCCGGGCTACAGCCGCTCAAGCATTGCGCGCCATCAGGCCGCCGTCGACGGGGATGACCGCGCCGGTGAGGAAGGACGCTGCCGGCAGGCACAGGCTCAGCGTCATGTGCGCGACCTCCTCGGGATCGCCGTAGCGGCCCAGCGCGGTGCGGCGTCTGGCGTAGATGGTCTTGTGCTCTTCCGAGATCCGGTCGGTGATGGCGGTGCGGATCGGCCCCGGGCAGATGCAGTTGACGGTGATGCCTTCGCGGCCGAGCTCCACCGCGAGCGAGCGGGTGAGGCTGGCGACGCCGCCCTTCGCCGCCGAATAGGGGCTGTGCAATGCGGTGGCGCCGAGCGCCTCGGTCGAGGCGATGTTAACGATGCGGGGGCTGTTCGACTTGCGCAAGTGAGGCAGCGCGGCGCGGATGATGCGCGGATGCGCCGTCAGCATCACCGCGATACCCCTAGCCCAGGCGTCCTCATAGGCCTCGTCGTCGATCGCGATGCGGACGGAGATGCCGGCATTGTTGACGATGATGTCGAGCCCGCCGAAATGCGCAGCGACGTCGCCGACCACGCGCTTGATCTCGCCGCCGTCGGCAACATCGAGCTTCCAGGCTTTCGCTCCTCCGCCGCTTGCCGCGATCTCCTTCGCCACGGCCAGCGCACCCTGCTCGTCATAGTCGGTGACGGCAACGTTGGCGCCCTCAGTGGCGAACACGCGTGCCGTCGCGCGTCCCATGCCGCTGGCGGCGCCGGTGACGAGAACAGTCAGGCCCTTCACGGACCGGCTGAGCTGTTTGAAATCGGACATGCTGTTTCCCTGTGCCATGCTTGTTCTTGTTGTGATTGACAAGGCTGTCATCGATCCGCAGACAGGTCAAACAAGCAAGACAATCGGGGAGGCCAGCGATGACGAACGAGCTCGATTTCTCAGGCAAGCAGGTGCTGGTTGTCGGCGGATCCAGCGGCATCGGCAACGGTATCGCGCAAGCCTTTCGCGTCAGGGGCGCGCAAGTTGCGGTTTGCGGCACGCGTGCTCACGCGAAGGAATATTCGCAAGAGGAAGGCTCGGATCTCACCGGTCTCTCCTACGCGCAACTCGACGTCGGCAATGCCGGAGCGGTCGAAGCGTTCAAGCCGTCGTTCGATCGGCTCGATATCCTGGTGCTCGCGCAGGGCGCGGTGCTCTATCGCCGCGGCGAGTTCGAGATGGCCGGCTTTCGCAAGGTCGTCGAGGTCAACCTGATGAGCCTGATGGCCTGCGCCACGCGCTTTCATTCCATGCTGCGGGACTCGCAGGGATCGCTGATCATGGTGTCCTCGACCGCGGCCTATCATTCCACCATGGGCAATCCCGCTTACAACGCGTCGAAGACCGGCGCGGTCGGATTGACACGGACGCTGGGCGAGGCTTGGGCCGAGGATGGCATCCGCGTCAACGGCATCGCGCCCGGTCTGGTCGACACCAAGATGACCAAGGTGACGACCGACAATCCCAAGCGGCTCGAAGGTGCACTTTCACGCATTCCGCTGCGGCGATTGGGCACCCCGGCTGACATGGCGGGCGCTGCGCTGTTCCTGGCATCGCCGCTGTCGTCCTACATCATCGGCCAGACATTGGTCGTCGACGGCGGGCTCATTCTCTGAGTCCAATTTCAAGTCAGATGGAACTGCGCCGCTCCTGATCGGTTACTTGGGCTGACCCCCGAGGAGGAGCATCATGGATAAAGATCGGATTGTCGGATCGGCCAAGGAATTCGCCGGACGCGCGGAAGGCGCTATCGGAGATATGGCCAGCGATACGCAGACACAGGCGTCCGGCAAGGCACGCGAAGCCGCCGGCACCGTGCAGAATCTCTACGGCCAGGCTAAGGATGCGGTACGTGACGCCACGGACACCGCGGCCAGCTATGCCAAGGACGCCTATGACAAGCCGGCCGAAACCTTGCGCGACGGTTCGCAGGCGATTGCCCAGAAGGTGCAGGACAACCCGATGGGTGCGCTGCTGGTCGCCGGCGGCATCGGCTTCGCGCTCGCGCTGCTGATGGCGCGGCCTTCGCGCCGCCCGCCGCCGCGCTGGCGCTATTACGGCTAAAGCCAACGCGCGATATACATCGGGCTCCGGACGCAGTGCGGCGTGTAACGCCGCGTTGCTGAGCCGGGGCCCATTCTTTTTGCGGCTGTCGGACACGCTGGGTCCCGGCTCTGCGCAGCTTTCACGCTGCAGCGTGTCCGGGACACGAGACCTCAGCTGAGAAAATTACCGGAACACTTCCGCCGATCGACCGACGTTGCCAGGCGGCCGCGGGATCGCAGGGTTGGGATTCGGATTGCGCGGCGCCGGCGCCAATTGACGCGGCGGGGGCGGCGGCGAACCAAAGCCGAAGAAATCACGCATCGATGGCGCTGCCTGTGCCGGTTGCTGCGGCGCCGGTGGCTTCTTCGGCGCAAGCTTTGGCGGGGCGATCGCTGCGGCCGCACCCGGCGTACCACCATCGGGTGTCGTCGTGGCGACCGGCGTATCGCCCTTGGCCTGCTCGCGGCCGACTTCGCGGCGCGGCCAGGCATAATCGTCGGCGCGGCCGGCGGGCGCAGCCAAAGGCTCGCCCTTCACCATCGTCTTCGCAGCGAGCGCATCGACGGCGGCAGGACGTGAGCCCGGCCCACCCAGCAATTGATCGGTCGAGATCGAGGCCGCAACCAGTGGCACGATCGGGCCGGCCAGCGGCCGCGGCGCGGGCTTGCCGGGTTCGGCACTGGTGTCGGGGGTCGCCGGTTCGCTCGGCAGCGCGATCGGGCCGGAGCGCCCGGCGAGCAGGCGGGTGATCTCGCGTTCGACATAGTGGGCGAGCTTCCGCGCGCCGGGTTTGGTGAAATAGACGCCGTCACCGCTGCGGAGCTGACGGATCTGGCCTTCGAAGTCCGGGCCCTTCTGCAGGAAGCGGCCGGCCTCGTCGACAAAGCCGTCCCAGACGTCGACATAGGTGATGCCGGCCTTGGCCGCGCCTTCACGATAGAGCGAATCCAGGAACAGCATGTCCGCGGTGCCCTTGGGACCGCGGATCGCGGGCAGGCCGACCCAGAGCACCGGCACGCCCTTGGACTTGAGGACGTTGGCGAGCTCCTCGATCTTCTTGCCGTAGAGCTCGACCCAGCGCTCGTCGCGGAATTCGTAGAGGCCGTTCGGGTTGCGTGCGGTCTTCTCGGGCGCTGCGACCGCGGGTGCGTCAGCGTTGTCGGCATCATCCTGCGGCAGGTCGGCATCGGCCGGCTTGTCGTCCGGCTTCGCGGCGGTGTCGCCGGGCTTGGCATCGCCGGGCTTGGCCGGTGGTTTGCCGCGCGCGCCCTTGTCGTTCTTCTTGTCCTTGTCCGTTGCCTTATCCGATTTATCGGGCGCCGCCGCCTCGCGGATCGCGATGCGGTCGTTGAGGCCGAGCATCACCACGATCACGTCGGGCTTCTCGCTCTCGAGGATGCCCTTCGCAGCAGCCGTCCAGTCCGAGGGCTCACCCTTGGGCTGGTACTTGATCAGGCCGGACGTGGTCTTGTGCTTGCGTATCACCCCCATGTCGGGCTGCTCGGTGTAGGCGTCTTCGAGACCATAGGCGAGCCAGTCGGCCATGGCGTCGCCGATCACCAACACGTTCCTGTCGGGAATGGTGTCGCGCTTGGCCGGCGCCGGCGCGCGCGAAAAGTCCTGACGCGGTGCTTGCGGCTGTTGCTGCTGGAACGGCGCGAAGAAGTCGCCGCCGAACCATCCGCCGCCTCCACCTCCACCTCCGCCGTTCCGCGGCGGCGGCGGAGCCGCGCGCTGCGGCGGGCCGCCGAAGCCGGGGAAGTTGAAGAACTGCGCCGAGGCGGGTCCCGCGATCGAGACCAGAATCGCAAGCGCCGTCCCCAGCGCGATCAGCGGGCCGGTCTCGGTCAGCACCTTGAAAAAGGACTTCTTCGACATGCGATCTCGGCACGTGCAACGGGGATCGGGACAGGCTCGAATATAATAACGGAATCGGGCGCCAAACGGGCAGATTCTCTTTTCAGATTCTCTTCAGATACTGGGATCCTTGGCCCAAGATTATTGGCCCATACACGGTGAACCGCCGCCCCGGTCAAGGCTGCCGGCCAAAATCCCTGTTCAGGGTTACTTTCGGCGCGATTTACCGCCCGCGCAGCCGGTCCAGCGCGTCGGAGGAGGCAAATCCATCCGCGGGGACCCCGATCGAGGCCTGGAAGTTGCGCAGGGCCTCCCGGGTCTGGCCGCCGAACTGGCCGTCGGGGGTGCCCTTGTAGAAGCCGCGCTGTGCCAGCAGTTGCTGGAGTTCCAGCCGCTCGGTCCGGGACAGCTCCCGTTCCTGCCGCGGCCAGGGCTGCACGAAGGGCTGGCCGCCGCGGAGGCGATCGGCGAAATGGCCGATCGCCAGCGCATAGGCCTCGGCCGGATTGTACTTCATGATGACCCGGAAGTTCTGCAGCATCAGAAAGCCCGGTCCCTGTGCGCCGGCCGGCGCCAGCAAATAGGCCTTCTCGGCCGGATGCGGGAAGGGCTGGTTGGTCGGGCGCTTGAGGCCGAGCTTCTCCCACTGCGCCACCGTCATCGCCTTGGCGCGGTCGGCCAGCATGTAGTTGAAGCCATGGGGCACCACGACTTCGTAGCCCCAGGTCTGGCCGGCCTGCCAGCCGTCCTTCTTCAGATTGTTGGCGGTCGACGCAATCAGGTCGGAGGGATTGTCGACGACGTCGCGCCGGCCGTCACCGTCGCCGTCCACGGCAAAGCGCTTGAACGCGGTCGGCATGAACTGCGTCGGGCCGAAGGCGCCGGCCCAGGAGCCGCGCAATTGTTCGGGCCTGAGGTCGCCGCGGTTGACGATCTCCAGCGCGGAGAGGAATTCGTCCTTGAAGTAAGCCTGGCGGCGCCCGACGCAGGCGAGCGTCGCGGTCGATTGCAGCACGCTGCGGTCGCCCATCTGCATCGAGTAGTTGGACTCGATGCCCCAGATCGAGGCGATGATGTAGCGGTCGACGCCGGTGGCTTTTTCGGTGGCGTCGAACTGCGCCTTGTATTTGGCCAGAACCTCGCGGCCTTTGGCGAGGCGGTTGTCGTTCACGAGGATGTCGAGATAATCCCAGATCGACTTGGTGAACTCCGGCTGCGAGTCCATCAGGTCCATGATGCGCAGATCGGGCGCGAGGCCTGCCGTGAAGCGCTGGAAATTTTCCTGCGTGATGTTGCGCCGTGCGGCATCGGGCCACATGCCTGCGACGCAATTGTTGAAGTTACCCGCGGCCTCCCGGATCGCGGCGGCTGTCATCAGCGGATGTCCGGAGGCGCCGTCCTCGCCGGTCCAGGGTTGAACTCCCGTTTGAGCGCCGCTGGGCCCGGGCGCTGCTTGCGAAGGCGCGGGGTTCGGGCCGGAGAAAATACCGCCGAACAGATTCGACAGACCGTTCTGAGCCTGCGCGCCGGCGGGAAGCGGGAACAGCAGGGCGGCCGCAATCATCGTCGCGCCGGTCACGGACCCGCCCCGTTTTGCCAGCCCTGCCATTGATTGCATCATGTCCACACCTGTCCGGCCAAAATCCGCCCTCAGGAGGCCTGGTTACGGTTGCCAACAGCTTAACAAAGGTGAAATTTTGATGGTGGCCTTTTTCTTAACTCTGTGAGGATGAGGCCCCACATCCGCCTTTGTTGGCGGCTGCAAACAAGCTAGCAAGATGCCATTGCTCCCTTCACGTGTTCCTCAGGTATTCGATCAATCCCATGAAAATCCGCAAAGCCGTATTTCCCGTTGCCGGCCTCGGCACCCGCGTCCTGCCCGCCACCAAGGCGATGCCGAAGGAAATGCTGACGATCGTCGACAAGCCGCTGATCCAGTACGTCTATGACGAGGCCAGGGAAGCCGGCATCGAGCACTTCATCTTCGTCACCGGCCGCAACAAAAGTGTCATCGAAGATCATTTCGACCGGATGTTCGAGCTCGATGCGACGCTGGCCGCGCGCGGCAAGAAGACCGAGCAGGACGTTCTGGCGCAGAACCAACCCGAAGCCGGCGCCGTCAGCTTCACCCGCCAGCAGGCGCCGCTCGGCCTCGGTCACGCGGTCTGGTGCGCCCGCGACATCGTCGGCAACGAACCGTTCGCGGTGGTGCTGCCGGACGAACTCGTGCTCAATTCGCCCGGCTGCCTGAAGCAGATGATCGACACCGCCAGCAAGCTCGGCGAAAAATCCAACGTCATCGCGGTCGAGCCGGTGCCCGACCATCTGACCCATCAATACGGCATCTGCGGCGTCGGCAAACGCACCGGCAAGATGTTCGAGGTCGACGGCATGGTCGAGAAGCCGGCCAAGGGCACCGCGCCCTCCAACCTTTCGATCACCGGCCGCTACATCCTGCAGCCGGAGATCTTCAAGATCCTGGAGACGCAGGAGCGCGGCGCCGGCGGCGAGATCCAGCTCACCGACGCCATGATCGGCCTCGCCAGATCGCAAAAATTCTACGGCGTCGAGTTCGAAGGCGAGCGCCACGATTGCGGCTCCAAGCCCGGCTTCCTCCGCGCCAACATCGCCTACGGCCTGAAGCGTCCCGAGTTGCGTGACGGGCTGATCGCGGAGATGAAGAAGTATCTGGGGCAGTAGTGGTCGCAGTCGTCCCGGCGAAGGCCGGGACCCATAACCACAAGGCATAGTTTAGCGAAGACCCGTCGTTCGGTACTGCCACCGG